>NZ_JALVTW010000012.1:0-40622 GCF_027023985.1 Persephonella sp.
TTTATACGAAGCTGACGGCAGAAAAATAAGTTTAAGCAACTTATTAGGAGAAAATAAATATGTTCTTCTTTATTTTACATCTTCAGAAGAAAAAAGCAGATGTGATAGAAGTGGATGTCCTTTAAAGGAAAACCTTGAGAGATTAATGGAGTATGATGTTATTCCTGTTTTAATTGATAAAGATCCTATAGAAGAACATAAAAGATTTAAACATGAACATGGTATAAAATTTTTAATGCTAAGTGACCCTACAATGGAAACTATTAAAGGATATGGAGTTTATGAAAAAGTTAATGTCCACGGTATTGAAAAAGAAAAAATAGTAAGCACAGCATTTTTAATAAATCCTGAAGGTAGAATAGTTCATGTCTGGGAGCCAAAAAGAATTGAAAAGTCTATTGATGATATAATTAACGCTATTAAAAAATTGAAAGGAATGTAAGGAGGATATCTTATGTTTGGTGGTATAGGAATTCCTGAACTTTTACTTATATTTGGAATACTGTTATTGCTATTCGGTGCAAAAAAACTGCCTGAAATAGGAAAAGGACTTGGAGAAGGAATAAGAAGTTTTAAAAACTCACTCAGCGGTGAAGAGGAGGAAAAAGAAGAAAAAGTTGTTAAAACTAAAGAGATTGAATCTGAAATAAAAGAAGAAAAAAAAGTAGAAACTACTGAAAAGGAAAAAGCTGAAGCTTAAAAAGAAGGGGGATTAATCCCCTTCTCCTATATCTTCTACTTCCGGAGTGCATTCAAACACATATCCACAATGCGGACATACAAAACATTCCCTTGGTTCTTTATCTTCATCAAGAACTTCTTCCCAATATGCAATCCATCCACATCTTGGACAGAGTCTGCAGCCTTCAAGAAGAGTTCCATCTGCAAGTTCTAAAATTCCTTTTTCATCTATATAAACAGGATTACCACTTTTATCTGTAACAAACTCACCATCTACAGATCTTAAGGGAAGATGATATCCATTATCAAGGGCATATTTCACAGCTTCAGCAACATCTGAGAATTCAGCTATTTTTTCATTGGAGACAGCATTTAAAAGGAGATATTTCCCGTTTTCTTCTTTGATGTAAACCCTCATAACTGACCCTCCTGTATATCTATTTTTAAATAAAGATAGGAGGGCTGGGAGGATTTTCAATAGAGATTTAAAGGAAGTGGTCGGTGGAGGATTCGAACCTCCGACCTCCTGCGTGTCGGGCAGGCGCTCTAGCCATCTGAGCTAACCGACCATAAATGAAAAATGCCCCCGACGGGATTCGAACCCGTGTCGCCGGCGTGAAAGGCCGGTGTCCTAGGCCTGGCTAGACGACGGGGGCAATGGTGAGCCGCCTGGGGGTCGAACCCAGGACCACCGGTTTAAAAGACCGGTGCTCTACCGACTGAGCTAGCGGCTCATTCAACGAGAGAATATTATATGTATATTGGGAGCATTTGTCAATATTTAATTATTAGATTCAGTAAAATGATGAATAAATTGTATTGTTCGCAGTAAAGGGTATTTTTCAGGTATAGCTTCTTTAAGAGGATCCTTTGAAGTAATAGGGCTCTTGATTTCTTCCATAATTTCTTTTATTGAATAAAGTTTAGATTTTGTTTCTTTCTCAAAAAGATCCCTTTTTTCCTTTTGTTTAGGTACGTTTAATAGAATAGCTACTTTTACTATTTGAATTTCGTGGGCTTCTAAACCAACAAGTTGAGCATATTCTTTTTTCTTAATGTCAAATTTTTTTCTTTTAAAATTTTCTATAGTTTGATCCCAACTCTTATTTGTAGCAAAAGAGGTTTCGATATGATAAACAATGCAATTTCTAGTATCGAGAGCAAGAATATCAATTTCTCTATCAAAACCTCCTTTTTCTCTTTTTCGAAGTTTAATATTTCTTTTAACGAAACAACCCTTAAAGTCAAGATATTCGTAAATAAGTTCTTCTAAAAAATTTTGATACAATTTTTTCTCCCTTATTTTGCGATTTAATCGCAAATAATTTTAACAAAACTCTTGACTTTTATGAAAAAAAATTATATTTAGTATCCTCATTTAAGAAAGGGAGGATTGTTATGGATATTGAAAAAATCAGGGAAGAACTTCTGAAAAAAAGAGCTGAAATCCTTGAGTCACTTGCAAACAACAACAATGAAGACCTCAATGAAAAAAGCGGTGTTGAAGATGCAGCTGATGTTGTTACCTCTGAACTAAGTAGAGAAACCATTTATAAACTTTCTCAGGCAGAAAGAGAAACATTATTTCAGATTGATATAGCACTCAAAAAGATAGAAAACGGAACCTATGGTGTTTGTGAAGAATGTGGTGCTCCAATCGGAGAGAAAAGACTGCAAGCGATACCATGGGTTAGATTATGCATAGATTGCAGCCAGAATGAAGAAGTCATGAAATCTTTCTCTAACAGGTCTGATGACCTTGGATTTTATCATATTATTCCAGGAACTATGGAAGACGAGGACACAGGAAAAATACCTGAGTAATGAACAAAAGGCTTATTTTATTTTTTGGAATAGTTATTGGTGTAATAGGCTTAGACCTTATAACAAAAGAACTGGCTGTAAAATATCTGTCCGATATAGAAAGGATCATTATTATTCCAAACTATTTTGACCTTACACTTGTCTGGAATAGGGGAGCTGCTTTTGGGATATTCGGACAGGCGCCTGAATATATCAGAAAACTGATACTCATTGGTGCTTCGTCTGTAGCAGCCGTTTTAACTATAGCTTATGCATATTTTAGGAATGCAAAATTATCAACCTTTGAACTCGTTGCTCTTGCTTTAATTGCAGGAGGTGCTATTGGAAACCTTTATGACAGGATTTTTATCGGGAAGGTAAGGGACTTTTTAGATGTTCATATTTATTCACACCACTGGCCTGCATTTAATATTGCTGATAGTGCAATCACAATAGGTATCGGATTATTTGTGGTCTATGAATTATTTTTCAAAAAAAGGTCATAAATTTTCATACTTACAAACCTGATATAATTAATCTGTTAATAACGGAGGAAAAGGGAATAAGATGATAGGTTATGTATTTAAAAAGATTTTTGGAACAAAAAATGAAAGGGAAATAAAAAAATTAAAACCAATTGTCCAGAAAATAAATCAGATAGAAAAAGAATTAGACCAGCTTTCCAATAAAGAAATCAGAGAAAAAAGCCTTCAGCTAATAGAAAAAGTCCGTTCAGATAAAGAGCTTAGCGATGCAATTACCAGAGGAGAAATAGTAGATATACTCCCTGAAGCATTTGCTTTAGTAAAAGAAGCAGCAAAAAGGACGCTCGGTCTTAGGCCTTTTGATGTCCAGCTTATAGGTGCTTTAGCCCTTCATAAGGGTAATGTTGCCGAGATGAAAACAGGGGAAGGTAAAACCCTTGTTGCATCTATAGCAATATATCTAAATGCACTTACCGGGAAAGGCGTCCATCTGGTAACTGTTAACGATTATCTGGCAAAAAGGGACGCCGTATGGATGGGTTCTATTTATAAATTTCTGGGACTTGATGTTGGGGTCATTAATACAAATCATCAGTCATTTAAGGTTGAGTGGGTAGATGAAGACAAATTCAACGAAGCCATTGAAAAAGATATGAGGGTCTGGCCAAAGGAATTTGAGGGAGAACTTCTTCCATCAGAAAAATACAACATAGAGGCAAGGAAAAATTTCTTTACCCATGCTGTTGAGGCAGAAAGAAGAGAAGCCTATGAAGCAGATATAACCTATGGAACAAACAATGAGTTTGGATTTGATTATCTAAGGGATAATATGGTCTTTTCCATAGACCAGGTTGTTCAGGTAAAAGGACATCACTTTGCAATTGTTGACGAAGTTGATTCAATTCTGATTGATGAAGCACGAACACCACTTATTATTTCAGGACCATCTGGTGAAGATGTTTCTATTTACTATATGGCAGATGCTTTTGTTAAAACCCTTGTTCCTGAAGAAGACTTTATAGTTGATGAAAAAAATAAAACTGCAGTTTTAACAGAGAAAGGAGCAGAAAAAGCAGAAAAATACTTTAATCTAGAAAACCTGTATGACCCTAAAAATATAGACATACTCCATGCTATAACCCAGTCTCTCAGGGCAAATACCCTGTTCCACAGGGATGTTGATTATGTGGTAAAAGATGGACAGGTAATCATTGTTGATGAATTTACAGGTCGTCTTATGCCCGGTAGAAGATGGTCTGATGGACTGCATCAGGCAATAGAAGCAAAAGAAGGGGTAAAAATAGAGGCAGAAAACCAGACCTTAGCTTCAATCACATTCCAGAATTACTTCCGTATGTATGATAAGCTCGCAGGTATGACAGGAACAGCAGAAACTGAGGCTGAAGAATTCAAGGAGATTTACGGACTTGATGTTCTGGTTATTCCAACAAATAAACCTGTTATTAGAAAAGATTATCCAGACCTTGTTTATAAAACAAAGAAAGAAAAATTTGAAGCAGCCTTAAAGGAAATAGAGGAACTTCACAAGCAAGGAAGACCAATACTGGTAGGAACAGCATCAATTGAAACTTCTGAGCAGCTTTCAGCCTTGCTTAAAAAGAGGGGAATAAAACATCATGTCCTTAACGCAAAACACCATGAAAAAGAAGCTGAAATCATAGCACAGGCGGGGAGAATAGGAGCTGTAACAATAGCCACAAATATGGCAGGTAGGGGAACAGATATCCTTCTTGGTGGAAACCCTGAATTCCTTGCAAAAGAAATACTTAAGAAAAAGGGATTAACTCCGGAAGAAGCTACAGAAGAACAGTTCAAAGAAGCATTAAAAGAAGCACAAAAAATCACTGCAGAAGAAAAGAAAAAGGTTATAGAACTTGGTGGACTTGCTGTAATAGGAACAGAAAGACATGAAAGTAGAAGGATTGATAACCAGCTGAGAGGTAGAGCAGGAAGACAAGGGGATCCAGGTTCTTCAAGATTTTATCTCTCCCTTGAGGATGACCTTTTAAGGCTATTTGGTGGGGAAAAGCTTAAAAATCTTATGGACAGACTAAAAATTCCTGAAGGGGAACCTATAGAGAGTTCAATGGTAACAAAAGCCATTGAAAATGCCCAGAAAAGAATAGAAGCCCAGAACTTCCAGATTAGGAAAAGACTCCTTGAATTTGATGATGTAATGAATAGACAAAGACAGGTGATTTACTCTCTCAGGAGAGATATTCTTGCAGGAGCAAACCTTAAAGATGAGCTTAAGCAGTGGTTCTACGATGTTGCCCTTTATTACATAGACAAATATGCACCTGCAGAGGAATATCAGGAAAAATGGGATTTTGATGAACTTGAGAAAACATTTAAAGAATGGTTGAACGTTGATATAAAAATTCCAAGGGAACAAGAATGGGATAGAAAAGAATTAGAAGAGTTCATATTCTCCGAGGTTGAAAAGGTTTATAACCAGAAGGAAGAATACTATGGTTCCGGTTTGATGAGAGAATTTGAAAGATATATTACTCTGCAAGTGTTAGATAACCTGTGGAAAGAGCACCTTCACCTATTAGATAGATTAAGAGAAAGTGTATATCTCAGAGGATATGCGCAAAGAGACCCACTTGTTGAGTATAAAAAAGAAGCCTTCAATCTGTTTGAAGATATGCTATTTAGACTAAAACAACATTCCCTTGAGTATCTATTCAAAACAGATATAACTTCTGAAGAAGAGGTTGAAGAAGAAAAGAAAAAATTAGAAGAAGAAACACAAAAGCTTCTTGAAGAAGCTGAACTTTCTACACAAGAGGAAGAAGAAAAAGCCAAAAAGAAAAAGAAGAAAAAAGTTATAAAATACAAAAATAGGATTGAAAGAAGGAAAAAGAAAAAATCTAAATAAGTTGCAGGATTTTCTCCTGCAGCCTTTTATTCATAGGGGATTTCTTCCTCAAATCCCCAATCTTCTATCTCTTCTGTTTTAAGCCTTTCTTCCCAGCATTTTTCACAAAAATACATATCCTCTATATTCGGGTCTTCATAAACAGGAATACCCTTTGCACCGCATTTATAACATTCTGTATTTTTCCCCTCTAATTTTTTTAGATTTTTTAAGCTTTTAATTCTGTCCATTGCACATAACCTCATTTTTTCTATAAATTAATGTATGAAAATATTTAATGTTATAAAGAAAATCATAATTTTGGAGTTAATTTAAATGAAGAAAATAAATTTAGATAAGCTTCCGGAAGAAGCAAAAAAGGAATTGATAGATTTTTATGAATTTTTACTTCAAAATTACGCTAAAAAAAAGATAAGAAAAACAATTGATGAAATTATTCCTAAAAAAGTAAAACCTTTCAAACCCCTTAAAAGAGAAGAAATATATGATAGATAAAATATTTGTTGATACGAATATTTGGTTGTATGCTTTTATGGAGCAAGATATAGAAAAATCACGAATAGCCAGAAAAATAATAAACAGCAATAGTAAATATATATTAAGTGTGCAAGTCATAAATGAAATCTGTGTTAATCTTATTAAAAAAGCATTTTATACAGAAGAAGAAATTCAACAGCCAATTAAAAATTTAAACGATGTCTATGAGATATCTTCTTTGAAAATTGAAGATATTCTATTGGCTTCTCAAATAAGAACAAAATATTCCTTTTCATATTGGGATAGCCTTATTGTTTCCTCTGCTTTAAATAATAAATGTAATATTTTATATTCAGAGGATATGCACCATAATCTTATGGTAGAAGGCAAACTCAAAATAATCAATCCTTTCATTAATGATTATTAAAAGACTTGAGGAGCTAAAATGGAAAGTTTTGAACAGATTAAAAGGGATTTTGATTTTACAGAAAAGGATGTTCAGAATATTCTGATTCTTAAACCTGTTATGGAAAAATACAAAGATGAATTTATAGATAGATTTTACAAATTTATATCCCGTTTTCCAGAAACATTTAAATATTTAAAATCTGAAGAAATCATAAACAGACATCAAGAAAAATTAAGGGAATGGTATGATGACCTGTTCTCCGGAAAATACGACTACAAATATTTCCAAAAGCTTTACAGAATTGGTGAAAAACACGTAGATATAGGACTTCCTACCCACTATGTTAATGCCTCATTTAACTTTATAAGAAGATTTTTTATTGAAAAAATTAATCAGGAATTTGGTCTGTCAGAAAAAAGAAATCAGCTTGTTGCATCAATAGGAAAACTACTTGATATAAATCTTGATGTTTTAACAGCAGCATACAGGGAACAGGAGCTTAGCCGTTATCAAGTAATGTCAAAGTTTGAAAAAGTCCTTTATTCAACAGCAAAAAAATTCTCGGATATGTTGGATTTTGCCCTTGTGGGAGCATTAATACTGGTATCTTTATTTGTTGTTGGTCTTTTCCTTTTTGATATCTACCAGCTTTTATTTGGAATTGTTCCGATAGACAAAGGTATTTTAATGGCACTAGGTACACTTCTGGTTCTGTGGGCTGTTTCTGAGCTTATGCAGGAAGAAATAAAACATCTTAGGGGTGGTGGTTTTGCAATAGGTGCTTTTATAGGTGTTGCCCTTGCAGCATTAATCAGAAAAATCCTTATTGTTTCTCTTTCTGCCGAAAAATCCTTGCAACTTCTCAGTTATGGGGCTATAGTGTTATCTCTTGGTATAGTTTACTGGTTGTTGTCCAAGAAAAAATAGTTAAGGAGAGAAATTGAGATTAAAATTTAAGGATAAAACAGAATATAGACATTACTGGGAAAATCTTGTTGAGCTTGAAAGGGATGCAGAAAAAGAATTTCATCTTAATGAAATAATTTCCCTATCTGGAAAAGAAAGAGAGAAAAAAGGTAGAGCAATATTAGGGCTTAAAGCATCCTTTTTAGGAACAATAATCGGGGATTTTTTGGTTTATAGATTTTACAGAGATGATATGCCTGACCATCAGATTAATGTCGGTGATGTTGTTCTGGTTAGCAGAAAACATCCACTAAAGGATGGAGTAGAAGGCACCGTTTTTGAAAAAGGAAAATATTTTCTGACTGTTGTTTTTTCCCAAAAATTACCTCCTGCTAAAAAATGGCGTATAGACTTGTTTGTAAATGATATAACCTTTAAAAGAATGCTTGGGAGTCTGGAATTTTTTGAAAAGGGATATTCTCTTTATGATGAAAAAATTATTCTGGGACATAAAAAGCCTGAAGTTTGCGAGGAGAATTTAGAGTTTGTAAACCAAAATCTGAACCAGTTTCAAAAGGAAGCAGTAAAAAGAGCAGTCTGTTCTCCGCAGTTATTCCTTATACACGGTCCGCCGGGAACAGGTAAAACTACAACACTAATAGAAGCAATTATTCAACATATTAAAAAAGGTCAAAAAATCCTTGCTACAGCAGACAGTAATACTGCAGTTGATAATATAGTTGAAGGACTGTTGAAATATGATGTAAATGTTGTCAGGATTGGACATCCTGCAAGGCTAAAAAAAGAACTGCTTTCTGTTTCTTTAGATGCCAAAGTAGAAACACACCCTAAATATACAGAAATCAAAAATATAGAAAAAAAGATAAACAAATTAAAATCCCTGCAAGAAAATTATCTAAAACCTATTCCCCAAAGAAGAAGAGGCCTTTCCTATGATGAAATCCTAAAATATGCAAAAGCCGGTAAAAAGGTTAGAGGACACAAATTAGAAACCCTAAAAAAAATGGCAGAATGGATAAGACTTCAAAAGGATATCCAAAAACTTGTAAACCAAAAGAAAAATCTGGAAGAACAGATTATTGAGGATATACTTGAGAAAGCAGATGTGGTTTGTGCTACAAACTCAGGGGCAGGTTCAGATTTTCTGTTTGAGGATATATTTGATGTTATTTTTATTGATGAGGCTTCCCAGGCTACAGAACCCTCCTGTTTAATACCACTTATAAAGGGCAAAAAAGCAATCCTCGCCGGAGACCATAAACAACTTCCCCCTACAGTTTTACACCCTGAAGCCAAAGGCTTATCTTTCACAATGTTTGAGAGATTTATAAAAATCTATCCTGATTCTGCTTACATGCTGAAAATTCAATACAGGATGAATGACCTTATAAAAGAGTTTCCTTCAGAAGAATTTTATAATGGTGAGTTAGTATCTGCAGAAGAAGTAAAAAACAGAAAACTATCAGATATTACAGGAAAAACAGGGAAAGACCCTATAACAGATGATACACCGATTGTTTTCATCGATACCCATGGCAGATTTCTGGAAAAACAGAAAAAAGGTAGTCGTTCAAAATATAATCCGGAAGAGGCAAAAATCGTTCAACTTATCATAAACAAACTAAAGGAATTAGGAGTTCCACCGGAAGATATTGGAGTTATAACACCATACAAAGACCATGAGGAGTATCTGAAAAAACTTGTGCCAGATGTTGAGGTGAAAACCGTTGATGGATTTCAGGGCAGAGAAAAAGAGGTAATCATAATATCGCTGGTTCGTTCTAATCCAGACGAGGAAATAGGATTTTTAGATGACCTGAGAAGGTTAAATGTCGCATTAACCCGTGCCAAAAGAAAACTGATTGTGATAGGGGATGCAAACACCCTTTCCTCAAATGAAACATACAGAAAGTTCCTTCAATTTGTTAGAGAAAAAAATGGATTTTTTCCTGTAGAAGAGATTTTAGAAGATGAGAGCATTTAGATTTATTTTTCAACCTTCAAAATACTGGCCAGAGTTTGAAAAGGATAGAAGCAGCTGGCAGGGGTATTTTTTAAAATATGCCTTAACTTTCGGCCTAATTGGGCCTGTTCTGTCTTTTATTAGCCTGAAAGATATTTCTTTTCAAAAAGCTATTATTTATGCACCTGCAACTTATATAGCAGATTTGACTGTTTTATTTGTTTTTTCTTTTTTAGTTGCAAAATTGCTCAGGATAGATTTCTCAACCATTATGAAATTTTACATTCTGGTAAATGTTCCAATATGGCTATCTGATATTTTTGATATATACCAGCCTCTTAGAATTTTGAGCAATCTGGGGTTTTTATATAGCTTTTATCTGCTGTATATAGGACTAAAATTTTTTAAAAAAGAAAAGTATATCTTACCTGTCTTTATTATCCATTTCGTTTTATATGTATTAGACGCAGTTTTGTCTGAAATGATAGCAACAAACCCAATTTTGAAAAAAATGTTAGGAGCTTTAGTATGAGGAAATTAGCTATATTTTTATTGCTACTGACTTTTTCCTGTATTGCACAGGATAAGCTTTTAGATTCTCAATTTTTTGACAAAATTTTTTCCCAGAATATTTCTCAAATAAAAGCTTTCCTTGAAGAAAAAGGTTGCAAAGATTTTTCAGAAAGACAATACGGAAACACTTACGAACACTATCTTGAATGTAGATTAAACAATATTAATCTTATGCTTACATATAACGCTAAAAAATCACAGGTTGTTGAACTTGCTATAATTCCTGATAAACCTGTAAAAAATATCTCGGATTTATTAAATTTAAACGGAGTAAAGGAATACACCATAAAAACTGTAAAAAGTAAAGATAATCCTGATTTAATCTCAAGAATAAATATTCTTCCTCCAGATTACGATAATAGATATACAGATATGATAGAAGGCAATTAATATGCGGCGGTTTATTGTTTTTCCTAAAAATAATGATTATCTTTATAATTCAAAATATTTGTTTAATTTTTTAGTGAGAAACAAACAAAAGTTTAGGGATTTGGAAATTTTCTATTTTACGATAGATGAAAATGTGTTTCATAAATTGAAAAAATACAATCTTCCTGTAATTACTCTGGACGAAACAGGTAAAAAACTTTTAAAGGAAACAAAATTATGGATATTATCTGACTGGGATACAGAATATATTTATCGCAAAGTTAAACCTGAAAATGTTATTTTTTTCCAAATATGGCATGGTATTCCCCTTAAAGATGTTCGCGTTGTGATGAAAACCTATGATTATTTCCCAAAACATAATGATTATTTTGTTTCCACTTCAAAATATATGCAGTCTGTATTTGAGAAAATTTTTTCTGCTGATGAATTTGTGATTACAGGATATCCCAGAAATGATGTGTTTTTCAGAGAACTGGATGAACTTGATTTGATTAATATTGATGAAAATATTTTTGAAAAAGTCTTAAAGTTAAAAAGAAATCAAAAAGTAGTTCTTATTACCCCCTCTTTATCCACTTCTTATACCGGAAAAGATATGGCCTTGACTTTTTTAGATTTGAACAAACTGGATAGATTTGGGAGGAGATACGATATTCATTTTATTTTAAAACTTCACCCTTCAATGTATTTGTTTGAAGACAGTATTAAAGGTACCTATGAAAATATTACAATTTATCCATCACTAAAAGATATTTATCCTTTACTTAAACATGTAGATGCTTTAATTACAGATTACTCTTCCATATTTTTTGATTATTTACTATTAGATAAACCTGTTATTTTTTATACTCCCAATTATGAGGAGATAAAGAAAAATTGTATCCTTGATTATGAAATATTTACCCCCGGAGAAAAAACCAAATCTATGGGAGAACTGTTAAAAGCCTTAAAAGATTTTTTAAAAGGAGTTGATAAATACAAAGAGCACAGACAAAAAATAAAGGATATATCCTTTGATTATATAGATGGTAATTCTGCTGAAAGAATAGCTAATTTAATATCTAAAATAGTTTGATTTCTAACCGACAATAAAGTTAAACCTATAAAGGAATTGGCAATGAAAACCGTTATTACTTATGGAACTTTTGATTTATTCCATTTTGGGCATTACAGACTTTTAAAAAGGGCAAAAGCTTTAGGTGATAGATTAATTGTCGCTGTTTCAACAGATGAATTTAATGAAATAAAAGGGAAAAAAGCCTTTCAATCATTTGAAAAAAGAGTTGAAATTGTTAAAAGTCTTCCATTTGTTGATATGGTGATTTCTGAGCGTAACTGGGAGCAAAAGATAGAGGATATTAAAAAATATAATGTTGACATATTTGTAATGGGAGATGACTGGAAAGGAAAGTTTGATTATCTTAAAAAATACTGTGAGGTTGTTTATCTAAAAAGAACACCGGGAATATCTTCCACATATCTAAGGAATAAAATTAACGGTTTATATCTTCCCTTATCAGCTGCTTAATTTTTCTTTTAGATTTAGTAGATTTTCTTTTGCCAAAGGTATTTTATTGTTGTCATAAATTAAATAAATATTTACACCGCATTTTTTAACAAACGGTTCTTCTATATATTCTTCAAATAAAAACTCATCACCAACTTTAAATGCCAGTGCGGCAATGATTAATGGACTTTCCGGACATTCAGAAAGCTGAAGCCATTTTATTGCTTCTGTGTAATGTCTTTCTTTGATATGTTTTATACCTTTTAAGAAATTTTCATCTACCTGTTTTATATCCTTTTCGTCTATCTCAAATCTAAGCTTTTTCAGCTTTTTTGGGTCTATCATTTTTTCTTTGCAAGATTTTGTAAAAAGTTAATCTGGTGAAAGGTTGAAGGCTGAAATCCTTTTGCCATTACAGTATTTAAAGCCTCTTCATAGCTTTTTCCAGAATGGATTAAATAACCGGCCAGAAATGTGCCGCTTCTGGCCTGTCCATATTTGCAATGAACAACTACTTTTTTGTTATTTTTAATCTCATCAATATACCGATAAACAGCAAGGAAATCTTCTTCAGGAATAATCTGATACATATCAAAAGGAATTCTTATAACCTCAAATCCCATTTCCTTTTGTTTCTGAGCAATAAAATCTCCGTAATCCCCTTTAAGCAGGTTGATAATTGTATCAACCCCTTCTTCTTTCCATATTTTTAGTTCTTCTAACTCAGGGGCTCTACTACCCCCAAGATAATCTGTAATCCAGCGTATCATCCAAAATACTCCAGTGCTCTCTGGAGTCTGTGTTTTACCCTTTCTACGCCTATAACTTCTACCAGCGTTGCAATATCTACCCCTGAAGTTTCTCCTGTTAATGCCACTCTAATTGGCATAAATAAGCCTTTTCCTTTCACTCCAAGTTCTTTTTGTATTTCCTTTGTGATTTTTTTGAAATCCTCTTTAGTTATCTGATTTCTGTCTTTTATTTTTTCATAAAACAGCTGGATTACTTTGTATCCACTTTCTTCTTCAAGGAATTTTTTACCCTCTTCTGAGTAATGGAAATCATCTACAAAAAATGGTTTTGCCCTTTCTTCAATGTCCATTAATGTTTCAAGGCTATCTCTTATAGCTTCCATTACCTTTTTGTAATACTCAAAATCTGCCTTATAACCAAATCCCTCAAAGAATGGAATAGCCCTTCTGGTAAGGTCTTCAAGGTCAAGAATTTCTCTGATATAAACGCCGTTTAGCCATTTGAGTTTCGCCCTATCAAAGACTGCAGGGGCATTATGGACATCTTCTATATCAAATTCGGCAATGATTTCTTCTTTTGATAAAACCTCGTTATCTCCTTTTGGGTGCCAGCCAAGAAGGGCAAGTCCATTAAACATAGCCTCTGAAACATAACCATCATCTCTAAAGGCTCTGACTGAAACAGCACCATGTCTTTTGGATAATTTACTTCTATCTTCTCCTAAAATAATTGGCAGATGGGCAAATTTAGGTTCTTTAAATCCCAGAGCCCTATAAATAAGAATTTGTTTTGGTGTATTAGATAAATGGTCTTCTCCCCTTATAACATGGGTGATTTTCATTAGTGCATCATCAACAACAACCACAAAGTTATAAACAGGTGAGCCATCAGACCTAACTATCACAAAATCTCCAAACTCATCAACATTAATCTCAACTGTTCCTTTTATTAAATCCTCAAAAACTATATATTCTCCATCAGGAACTCTAAATCTCCATACATAAGGTTTTCCTTCCTCTTCGTATTTTTTAATTTCCTCAGGGGTTAGATTTCTACATTTTCCTGAGTATCTTGGAGGTCTTCCTTCTGCAAGAGCTTTTTTCCTTTCTTCTTCCAGTTCTTCAGGTGTGCAAAAACATTTATAGATATGACCGCTTTCTTTGAGTTTTTCTACATATTCTTTGTAAATTTCTGTTCTTTCTGATTGTCTGTAAGGTCCATAATCTCCACCAATGTCCGGACCCTCATCCCATTCTATTCCAAGCCATTGCAGGTCATCTATAAGCATCTCTTCATATTCTTTTTTAGACCTTTCTTTATCTGTATCCTCAATTCTTAAAACAAGTTTTCCCCCTGTATGTCTGGCATATATATAGTTGAACAATGCTGTCCTCGCATTTCCCAAATGTAAATATCCTGTTGGGCTTGGTGCAAATCTTACTCTTATCAATTTGACCTCCATTTATAAGTAATTAGCCTATAAACTTTTTCAAAAATAATACGAAAATGTCTTAGGAAATAAATATTCTACTACATCCGGGGGGATAATAGAAATTTAAAAAATTTAATTGTATAATACTGCCAGATCAATAAGTTATAGTTTTATTAATAATAAGTAATAAAAATTATTAACCTAAAGAAAGGGGGTATAACATGAAGTTAAAACAAGCATTATTTACAGGAAAATTCCTTGCCTTAACAATGGCAGGGGCTGTAATGTTCAGTTGTAGCGATGGTGGCGGGGGTGGAGGCTCTACCAAAGGTGGTAACAACACCGGTGGAGGAAGCACTACTGCTCAGTATCAGGGAAGTGTAAGATTAGGTGCTGTTGAAGGAGCTACTGTTGAAATTTATGAAATAGGCGATGATGGTAAACCGGTTTTAAAATGGACAGAAAAATCTTCAGGTGGTAATTCTCTTGATGAAATAGGTAAATTCAATACCCATGCAGATGAGTTAGACCCAAATAAACTTTATCTCTATAAAGCCACAGGTGGTCAGGATTGGGATGCTGATAATGATGGTAAAAAAGATAGTTCTCCAACTCCTAATAAATGAAAACTTAGAGCACTTGCCACAGGTGAAGATGTTAAAGTTGCCGGTAATGATTTTAAACTTTCTCCTGTAAGTGAATTAGTAGCTGAAAAGGTATTACCTGATTTAACAGACAGTGCTGCGAAGGGAACTTATAAGCCTTCTGATTTTGCAAAAAAATTAGACGATACTGCAAAAAGTTTAGTTGATGATGTTAACAATGATGGGGCAACAGATGATGTTGATGCACTTGTTTTTGACCCTGCAAATAATGATGCTAAAAATAAAGTAAAAGCACCTTTTAAGGGACATGTTGATGATATTGCAAATGATATAAGAGATGGTAAAATACCTCTCCTTGCAGCAGACCCAATTCTTGATAACAAAGATACAGGCGGAAATGCAAAGAATGCTGCAACATCTCCAGATGGAAAATATGCTTATGTGATTAACGACGATGGAAAAATGAATGTATTTGATGTTTCTGACCCTGAAAATATGGAACAGAAAAATTCATCTCCTATAGATACTGGGATTACTACACCTGAAGATTTAAAACCTTCAAAAGATGGTGAATATGCATACGTTGCAGGTGGTAATGATGGTGTAGCGATGCTTGACCTTGATAAAAATAATGATGGGGATAAAGTTGATCCTGAAAATTTAACAACTGTTGACCCAGATGGAGATAATACAAAAGGCTCAGCTAATGCTCTTGATGTTGTTAATGATGGAACAAATGATTATGTTGTTGTAGCTGATGGAGATGAAGGTGTAGCACTTCTTAAAGCTGACCCAACAAATGCAGGAAATGAGTTGACAAATGTTGATACTAAACCAACAGGTGATACATCTTCTAATGCAAAAGATGTTGCTGCTTCACAAGATGGTCAATATGCTTATGTTGCAGATGAAGACAACGGGCTTGTTACATTTAAAGTAGACCCTAATGATGAAAATGGAGACGGAAATAAACTTGAAAAACTTAATACAGATGATACATCAAAATACGGCAAAGCACAGGCTGTAGCTGTTTCTCCAGATGGGAAATATGCTTATGTAACGGTTCAGGAAGACAGCCCTGACCCAGCTCAAGCAAAAGCTTATCTTTTAACCTACGCATTATGTAACCCTGAAGACCCTGTTCTGTTAAATGTTGAAGACCTTCCAAAAGGAAATATTCCGTCTGACATTGTAGTTTCTCCTGAAAAGAAAAAATTATTTATACCTGACGGAGAGAATGGCTTAATTGAGGCTGATATTTCAGACCAATCTAAGCCGGAAGTTGATGGTTTTGTAAATACAGATGGTTCCGTAAATGGAGTTGCACTGAAAGATGATGGCACTTATGCGATAGTTACTGATAATGATAAAGGGGTTAAATCTATTGCAACAGACCTTATTCCACCTATTGTTCTTGGATATGCAAGCACTTATGCAGCTATTGACCTTACAGAAACAAAAGATAAGCTTTATTCATTAATTGCTGATGCTTATTGTGGTCTTAGAGTTGCAGATGTAAGCGACCCAGCAAATCCAAAAATTCTTAATGACTGTGTATGGGATACAACCAGATATGCTAATAGTGTTGCTGTGAGTAATGATGGAAATACAGCTTATGTGGCAACTTCGGCAGGTGGTGTAAAAGTTTATGATGTATCTGACAAAAAAGCTCCTAATAATGTGGCCGATATTCCTGTTAAAAGTTCCGGGGATTCATGTAATAATGAAGCTATAAACTGCGATGCTGCCCATGATGTTTATTTAGATGAAAGTAGAGGACTTCTATTTGTTGCAGAAGGAACAGCAGGATTAAGAATATTTAATATCTCAGACAACACTGAAAAAGGAAGTCTTGATGATGGAGATACTTCTTCTGCAAGCAATAATGACATAAGAACTGTTGAACTTACACCTGACGGTCAAAAAGCTATCCTTGGTGATATTAAGAGAGGGGTTGTTATAGTTGATGTTTCTAACCCTGCTAATCCAACCGAGGAGCAGGTGATTTCTACAGGAATAGGTCTTCAAGATAGTGTTGCAATAAATGGAAATTATATCTATGTTGCTGCAGGACAGAACGGAGTTAAGGTGTTTGATGCAACGTCTTATAATGAAGTTGCCAGCTTATCTTATAAAGAAGACTCTACAGATACTATCTTTGCAAATGCCATCAAAATTTCAACAGACGGAAAACTGGCATTCGTATCTGATGTTGATAAAGGTCTTGTAATCTTAGATATATCAAATCCGGCAAATCCTGTAGTTCTTGGAATGCTTGATACTCCAGGTGAATCTTATTCATCTGTGATTGATGGTGATAAATCTATAGGATTTGTGGCTGACGGTTCAAAAGGCCTACTTCTTCTTGATGTATCATCATTCAAATAATATCCAAAGGGGGCTTAAGCCCCCTTTTTTCTTTTCATAAAGTTTAAATTTTCGTGGAATTTCAAATTTTTAATCTGTAGACAAACCTAAAATATAAAAATCACCAGTTTATATTTAATAAAATCAAAGCGACTACGGCACCTATAATTAATGAAAGCAAAGCAATTATTATATTTGCTGTTCTTTTTAGTTCGTCTTCAGCATTTTGAATAATAATACTATTTTCATAGTATAATTCCTTCAAAAGCTTAGATTTTTCTATTTTATTTGAAATCTGTTTTGTCTTTAGATTAAAGCAGTAAATTTCCTGCCATTTCTGGTCTTTATGAAAGAATTGAAGGATTTTTAATTTTTCATCTTCAATTTCAATCATTATTTTGTAAAAAGATATAAAATCCTTTATATTTTCGTAATCTTTATCTCCCAATATTTCTCTATATATCTGTAAAACCTTAGTATCTAAATCCTCTCCTATAAAGGAGAGAGTTTTAATAGCCATTATTTACTCACCAACTTTGCTCCAAATTTTTTCCTTTTTGCATTTACAAATTTTTGTATCTCTTTCCAGCTTTTTGTATTAAGGATATCCTTTTTAGTTGCCCAGCCTCTTCTGGCAACAGCAACACCTATTTCCATGAATGCAAAATTTCCAAGGTTATGGGCATCTGTTGATATTACCAGTTTTACTCCTTCTTCAATAGCTTTTCTAACCCATATATCATCTATATCCATTCTTCTGGGTTGAGCATTGATTTCCAATGCTGTTCCCGTTTCTTTTGCAGCTTTTATTACAGCATCCATATCAACTGGATAAGCATCTCTTAATCCTATAAGTCTGCCTGTTGGGTGTCCTATGACGTTTACATAAGGATTTTCCATGGCTTTTATAATTCTATCTGTATTGTCTCTGTTGAAATGGCTGTGGACAGAGGCTACAACCCAATCAAGCTGGGATAAAACCTCATCTGAGAGGTCTAAGCTACCATCAAGTAAAATATCAACTTCACTTCCTTTTTTAACAAAATCCAGACCTGCCATTTTATTAATTAGCTCAATCTCTTTTATTTCTTCAAGTAGTCTTTCCTCATCAAGACCATGGGCTACTCTCTGTGATTTTGAGTGGTCTGTTATAACGATGTATTCATATTTGTAATTATTTCTCACAAAATCAACAATATCTTTTATTGCAACTACACCGTCAGACCATGTGGAATGAACATGTAAATCTCCTTTTATGTCCTTAAGTTCCACTAATTTGGGAAGTTTATGTGCCATGGCAGCCTCTATTTCTCCTCTATCTTCCCTTAATTCCGGTGGTATCCAGTCCATACCAACAGCCTCATAAACGCTTTCTTCTGTTTCTCCGGCTATTTTTTCTTCTGTGTCAACTTTGAAAACCCCGTATTCATTAATTTTTAAACCTTTTTCTTTGGCTATTTCTCTTAAATGAATATTATGCTGTTTAGAACCTGTAAAATATTGAAGAGCTGCTCCCCATTCCTCATCCTTAAATATCCTTAAATCAACCTGCCTTTCTTTGTCTTCAAATTTCATAATTACAGAGGATTTTTTTGGACCTTTTACTAAAACTTCCGAAACTTCATCCAGGGAGGTAAAAAAGTCCATTATTTTTAGTCTATCTTTGTCATCAGCTGTTACAAGAATATCCAAATCTCCTATGGTTTCTTTTCTTCTTCGTGTGCTGCCTACAACTTCTATTTTGTGTATTTCTTTAAGATTAGATTTTAGCTTTTCTATAAGATATTTTGATATCTGGAGAGCTTCCCACAGGAGTATTCTCCTTTTGGATATTTCATACATCTGAAGGCCTTTTAGCATATTCTCAACTTTTTTAGGACCAAATCCTTCAAGTCGTTCAATTCTACCGTCTTTAAGGGCTTTTATAAGTTCTTCTTTTGTGGTTATTCCCAGTTCCTCATAAATTCTTTTTAAAGTTTTTGGTCCAAATCCAGGTAAATCTATTAACTCTATGAAATCCTCCGGGACTTTCTTTTTTAGTTCTTCATATTTCTGGATTTTTCCTGTTTGAACATACTCTTCTATTTTTGAGGCGATAGACGGACCTATTCCCCTGATTGTGTATAGCTTACCTGTGGCTATATAATTTCTTACATCATCCGGAAGGTCTTCTATTATATGGGCTGCCCTTTGATAAGCCATAGCCCTGAATCTATCATCTAAAAACTCATAAATCGCAGCCATTTTTTTGAAAATATTTGCAAGGTCTTTGTTTATGTTATACATTTTCTCTCCCTGAATATTATTTTTAGATAAAATTAAAATAGTTCTGAATTTATACCGGTGCAAATGATGAAAAATATAGATGAAAAATTTATGAAAATGGCCCTGCAGGAAGCCAGAAAAGCAAAAGGATATACACACCCAAATCCTGCAGTGGGAGCAGTTATAGTTAAAGATGGAAAAATAATAGGCAAAGGCTATCATAAAAAAGCCGGAATGCCCCATGCAGAAAAGGAAGCTATAAAGGATGCCTTTTCAAAAGGCTTTGATATAGCCGGCTCTACAATGTATGTAACACTTGAGCCATGCTGTCATTATGGAAGAACTCCACCTTGCACAGAGGCTATAATTGATAACCGTATAAAAAGAGTCGTAGTTGCCACTTTAGACCCTAATCCTCAGGTGGCAGGTAAAGGGGTAGAGATTTTAAGAAAGCAAGGTATTCAGGTTGAAACAGGTATTTTGGAAAAAGAAGCTAGAAAATTAAATGAAGATTTTTTTATTTATATAAGAAAAAAAAGGCCTTTTGTTCATCTGAAAATAGCCCAGACCCTTGATGGAAAAATAGCAACAAAAACCGGCTCTTCTAAATGGATTACAGGGGAAAAGGCAAGAAGGTTTGCCCATAAATTAAGGAAAGAAGCGACAGCAGTCTTGGTTGGAGTCGGAACGGCTCTGGCAGATAATCCTCAATTAACTGTGCGAAACTATCCATCCAAAAAACAGCCTTTAAGGGTGCTTATTGATAAGTATCTGCAAACCCCTCTTGATTATAAAATCTTTGATAGCACTGCAAAAACTATTGTTTTTGTGGCTGAAGATATTCCTGAGGGACAATTAAAACCTTTTAAAAATAAAGAAAATATTCAGATAATAAAACTCCCTTTAAAAGAAGGTAGATTTGATATAAATGATATTTTGAAAAAGCTTTATGAACTTGAGGTTATGCATTTACTTGTTGAAGGAGGAAATTCAATAATCACAGAGTTTATAACTTCAGGAATTTATGACAAAATTTCTTTATTTGTTGCTCCTAAACTTATAGGTGAAGATGGTATATCAGCTATTGGAAAACTGGGAGTAGAAGATATAAATGAGGCATCAAAATTAAGGGTGGAAGGAATAAAAAGGCTTCCACCGGATATTTATTTTGAGCTATATCCTCTTAAAATGGAGGATTAGGTTTTACATCTTTATAAATATCTACTTCTTTTTTCATATTTTCAAGATACTGTTTTAAAGCAGTAGCTTTTTTAACCCAATTTGCTGTTAGTTTTTGTGTTCTTGGAAACTGATCTGTGATTTCATTGTATTGTGAAATTCTGTAATCTATAAAGTCAATAATAATGTCCAGAAAATCTTTCAGTTTGTCCATCTGTTTTGCATAGATAAACAGGTCTTTAAGCATCTCTTTCCTTTCTCTGATTGAAACATTTACTCCAAGAAGCATTCCCATTTTTCTAAGGTCATATCTGGATATATAAATTCCGCTTTTTGCCGGGACAGTTAAGATTTTGAGAATTTTCTGAAATTCTGTTTCTTCCTCAGCTTGCTGGAGGAATTTCATATTTGTCATATAAGGGTTTTTCATAAGGTCTTTTTCATTCATATCCATACTCTACACCTGCCTGCTGGATTTTTACTAATTGTATCATAAAACAAAAAAGCCCCTACAAAGTAGGGGCTTGGGAGGGAGTTTATTGATTAAACACCGGCAGGTGCTTCAGCTTCTTTAACTTCTACTTCAACTTCTGGTCCTTGCCAGAGGCCATGTTTTGTGCAGTAGCTCATAGCTTGAAGTCTGAGTTTGTTTTTAGTTGGAACAATGTAAAAATCTACTTCTGCTTGTGAGCATTGGTTTCCTTGAACTCCTGGAACAAATGTAGCTTGTCCAAGGAAAGTGTCTCCATCCCAGAGTTGAACCCATGCAATATAGTGGTCAAAATCATCTGGGTGACAGTATTCTTCACCAACTTTTACTTTAACTTTAAGTTTTTGTCCTTTTACAGCTTCTCCTTCAACATGAACAAATGGAGAGTGTCTGTCAATGTAGTCTCTTTTTGCTTCTTTGTCAATTTGAGAAATGTCCACATAATTGTTTATTTTTGGCATCTTTCAATACCTCCTGTTTTTTATTTTGATTTATATATTAAGCCTGATATACAAAATCTAAAATGAGAATTGTCATATCTTAGCTCCACTGATAAAGTGCAGATGCTATATAGTATCCTGCTCCAAACCCAACAATCATACCCTTCTTACCTGACTTGTTTTCTTTGTTAGAAAAGTAACTATCGAGAATGAGCAAACAACTGGGAGCACTCATATTCCCATACATATTAAACATTTTATAAGCTTCTGAAATCTGTTCTTCGGAAAGTCCAAGAATTTCAGGTTTTTTAAATTGTTCTAATATAGCCGGTCCCCCTTGGTGTATAGCCCATTCTTCAATATTTTCTACAGAAATATTTTTTTCCGATAGTAAAGGTTTTATTGCCTTTTCAGAAACAATTGGAGGAATTTCTTCTCTAAGGCTATTACTTAACATAAATACACCGTTTTCCATTTTTATTGCATTTCCAGGGGAGTAATCAACCTTAAAATCTATAAGCTCAATTAACGGAAAATTGAATTTATCTTTCATACTCTCTGGTATTAGCAGAACTCCTACTCCCCCATCTGAAAATAATAAATTTGATTTTATAGATTCTTTAAATAAAGGGTTTTTAGGGTCGTATATAAAACTGGCCACACTTGAACATTGGTCAAATGTGAAAGAGATTGCAGCTTTATTAAATTTTTTACAAAACTCAGCAGCATTTTTTAAAGAAATAACTCCAGCAGCACAACCATAATATGCAAGCTCTTCAGGGGGTATATCTGTATTAATTCCGGTTTCCATAACAAGTTGGCTCGCCAAATTCGGTAAAAAATCTTTGTTATAAGTTGTGTTATAAGCAACAGATAAAAATCCTATATTTTCAATACCAACTTCTTCTGAAAGTTCGTTTATTACCTTTTTTCCCCATTTTTTTGGATGGTCTTCTTTTCTCTTTAGCTTTATTTCTGGGATACTGTCTAAATCTATGGCTATAGGTTTTTGTTCAATATTCATATTTTTTGCAAACTTTTTAACCAGTTTTGCTACCCTTTCCCCAAATATCTCCTTTGAATAGCTTTTTTCAAGAATATAATCAAAATCATAGGATGGTGGTAAAACTTTTGTGATTTTTGCGATGTAAACTTTCATATTAATAACATCCCTCCCTGTATATCCATATTTTGTTAAAATAAAATTAAAATCAAATAAAATCAAGGAGAAGAACAATGCAATTCAAAATAACGAGCGGTCATCTAAAAAATGCCAGAACAAAAGCAGTTATTTCCTTTGTTTTTAAAGAACAAAAAAAACTCCCTGAGGAGATAGCACAGCTTGATGAAATTCTTGAAGGTGCAATATCAGCCCTCAAAAGAGAAATAAAATTTAATGGTGATTTTGGGAAAGTTCTAACAGTTCCATCACTTGGAAAAGGAAAGGCTGATTTTGTAATTCTTATCGGTGCAGGTTCCAAAAGAGATTTTGACCTTGATAAAGCAAGAAGACTTGGTGCTGCAGCTGTTAGAAAGATGAGGAATATGAAAGTAGACAAAGCGATGATTGATGCTGAAGCTCTTTCAATTAAAGATGAAGACCCTGATATAGCACAGGCAATCACAGAAGGAGTAATACTTGGAAATTACAGATTTGATAAATATATGTCCAAAAAAGATGAATTTGAACCTAAAGAGGTTCAGATTAGAGTGAAAAGAAAATATAAAAATGCTGCAGAAGAAAAGGTAAAAATAGGCAAAATACTAGCTGAAGCTCAAAACTTTACAAGAGACCTTGTAAATGAACCGGGAAATGTCATAAATCCTCAAAAACTGGCAGAAATCGCAGAAGAGCTTGCCAAAGAATATGGATTTGAGGTCAAAATATATGATGAAGATGAAATAGAAAAAATGGGAATGAATGCTTATCTGGCTGTTGCCAGAGGAAGTGCAAATCCTCCAAGATTTATTCACCTAACATACAAACCTAAAAAGGCTAAAAAAGAGATAGCCCTTGTTGGTAAAGGTTTAACATTTGATAGTGGTGGTCTTAATATAAAGCCGGGAGATTATATGAGATGGATGAAATCTGACAAGGCCGGAGCATGTGCCGTTCTGGGAATATTCAAAGCAATTGGTGAGCTTAAACCTGACGTGGCTGTTCATGGTGTTATCGCTGCAGCAGAAAATATGCCTGATGGTAAATCCTATAGGCCTGATGATATTATTGTTGCAAAAAATGGTGTAAGCATTGAGATTGGGAATACCGATGCAGAAGGAAGATTAACCCTTGCAGATGCATTGTGTTATGTATCTGAGCTTAAACCTGATGCAATTATAGATATGGCAACTCTTACCGGTGCTTGTATTGTTGCCCTTGGTGAATATACTGCAGGTGTAATGGGTAACAACCAGCGATTAATCAATCAGGTTCTTGAAACCTCTGAAAAAACTGGAGAATGGATGTGGCAACTACCATTTAACGATATGCTTAGAGAGCATATAAAAGCTCCTAATGCAGATGTTTATAACATTGGAACAACAAGATACGGTGGTGCTATAACAGCCGGATTATTCCTTGAAAAATTTGTTGATAAAAATATTCCATGGGTTCATATAGATATTGCGGGACCTGCTCATAATACAAAAGGCTGGTATTATCATCCAAAAGGAGCAACAGGATTCCCAGTTAGAACAATAACAACATTTCTTATGGAAAATTCAAAGTAAAAAATAAGGGGCTTTAATGCCCCTTGTTTATTCTTATATGGATATTATCAAATTTAAAATTTCCATAGAACACTGTATTTATTGCACATGAGGAGAAAAATATCCCCATCAAAGCTATACTAAGAACTTTCAGGAACGTCATGAACCACAACTGTTTTACCTGCCCATTCAGATAAAATATCGCATGCTACCTCTGCACCTGAACCTGAGGCTGAGGCAAACATTGTAGGAGCACCTGCCACAAGCCCTGCAACAAATAGACCTTCTTTAACCTTTCCGTCATTGTTTTTGATCATTATTTTCCCAGGTCTTGGAGATTTTCTGTGTGGGACTACTTCCACATCAAGACCTTCTATCTCAAATTTATGAAATCCTGTAGCAATAACAAGATAATCCCCTGAATATTTGTTTCCTTTATCTGTTTCAACAACAAAATTTCCCTTTTCTCCATAAGCTTTTATTACTTTTTCTTGGGATTGGGTTACGTTGTAGTATTGTTTAAGCTGCTCCCTGATTTTTTGTAGAAATTTTTTGCCTTCTATTGGTTCAACCCCCGGAACATTTCTGAGAAATGCTTTATCTAAATCAGAATATTCATCATACAAAACAAGGTATTTTTTCCCTTCAACAAAAGGAAATTTACCATTTGCAGATGCCAGAGTTAAAGCACATGTTAATCCTGCCGGACCTCCACCTATTATAATTACATCGTATTTTTCCATCTGCCACCTCCAAACTTTTTTTAAATTTTAAAGAAATTTTAAAAATATTTCCTTGCAATGTTTGATAAAAATAATAAAATTAAATCTAAAATTTGGTTAATCAGGGACTTAATATGAAATTTAAATACATTGAAAGAAATCCAGAAATTTTAGGCGGAAAACCTGTTTTCAAAGGAACAAGAATTCCAGTTTATCTAATATTAGACTTTCTTTCCGCTGGTGAAACCATAGACAATATTTTAGAAAATTACCCCCAACTCTCCAAAGAAGCAGTATTAGAGGCTATAAAATATGCTTCCGAATATGCAAGATTAGAAGAGGAACTAATTGAAGTTTCTAATTGACGAGAATATTCCACTCAAATTAGCAGAAGAAATACTCAAACAATACCCTAAATCTAAATATGTATTAGATAGTGATTTGCGAGGAAAGTCTGACAAATCATTATTTGAATTTGCCAAGAAAGAAGAATTTATCATAATTACTTTTGATACAGATTTCTTGGATATACTATCTTATCCTTTAGAAAATGGTTCTGGACGAATAGTTCTAAGATACAAAGGTTTAAAAATTAATGAAATAGAAGAAAAAACATTAAAAATCTTAAAAATTTTGGAAAACAAGAATATCAAAAATTCTATTGTGATTGTTTCCAATAACAAAATTAGAATAAAACATTTTTAAATTCAGAGGAATAATGAACATAATTCTATGTATCAGGTTATATAGGAATTTGCAAGCAAAACTTATCTAACTGAGAAGATTTGAAGATGATTTATTTAATACTTATTTTAATATTAAGATTTGTTTATGGAGGGAATTATGGAGTATTTAAGACTGGCTAAGTTTTATGACTTTCTGGAAAAGACAACAAGTCGAATAGAAATGACAAATGCCCTTGTGGAGCTTTTTAAAGAAACACCTAAAAATCTAATAGATAAAGTTGTTTACCTTTCTATAGGTAAGGTGGCACCGGAATATACAGGGCTTGATTATAACTTTAGTGAAAAATCTGCGATAAAGGCACTTTCACAGGTTTTGGGAATATCCGAGCATGATATACAGCACAAAATCATAGAAACAGGAGATTTAGGAGATGCAGGGAAAATTTTATATGAAGAAAAAGGGATAAAGCCACAGAAAAAGCTAACAGTTGAAGAGGTATATGACACCCTTAAAAAAATTGCTGAAACCACAGGTTACGGCTCCTCTAAGAAAAAGATGGAGCTTTTTATTTCTCTACTTAAAAATGCATCTCCCCTTGAGGTTAAATTTCTCCTTAGAACAATTACAGAAAGGCTCAGGCTTGGCATAGGCGATAACACAATAATGGATGCCCTTGCTATCGCATTTACAGGTAAAAAGGAAAATAGGCAGATTATAGAAAGGGCATATAATCTAACATCTGACCTTGGTTATGTGGCTTCAATTTTAGTTAAGGAAGGACTTGAAGGTGTAAAAAATATCAAAATACAGATAGGAAGACCTATTAGGCCTATGCTTGCCGAAAGGATGGCCATTCCATCCTTTATTCTTCAAAAATTAGGAGGAAAAGCAGGAGCCGAATATAAATATGATGGAGAAAGAATTCAGGTTCACAGAAAAGGGGATGAGTTTCATTTGTTCTCAAGAAGACTTGAAAATATAACCCATCAATTTCCTGATCTTATTGAGTTTTTGAAAGAGGCAACACCTGAAGAGTATATACTTGAATTAGAAGCAGTTGTTATAGACCCATCGTCAGGTGCTATCAGACCGTTTCAGGATTTAATGAACAGGAGGGTAAAGTATGTAACCCGATTTCATATAATGATGTATCCGATAGCCGGATTTTTGTTTGATATTATGTATTTAAACGGAGAAGACCTTACCCTTAAACCTTATCCTGAAAGAAGGAAAATTCTTGAAGAGGTGATTAAAACCACAGACCGTATAAATCTGGCCACCAGAAAGATTGTTGATAATGTTGATGACTTAGAAAGCTTTTTCCTTGAGGCTATTGAAAATGGTTGTGAAGGTCTTGTGTGCAAATCCTTACAGCCTGATTCAATTTATCAGGCAGGGAAAAGAGGTTTCCTCTGGATTAAGTATAAAAGGGACTATAAATCCCATCTTGCAGATACATTAGACCTTGTTGTTGTAGGGGCATTTTATGGAAAAGGTCAGAGGGCAGGTAAATTCGGTTCTCTGCTTATGGCCTGTTATGACCCTGAAACTGACCAGTTTAAAACAGTATGTAAAGTTGGAACAGGTTTTACGGAGGATGATTTTAATAAATTAGAAGAACTCCTTGCACCTCATCAGATAGACCATAAACATCCACGGGTAAACTCAATTCTTACAGCTGATATATGGTATGAGCCTTATCTCGTCCTTGAGATAACAGGAGCTGAGCTTACTTTGTCTCCGGTTCATACTTGCGGCTGGGATAAAATAAAACTGAATAGAGGACTGGGTCTTAGATTTCCAAGATTTACAGGTAGATACAGATTTGATAAAAGACCTGAAGATGCGACAACAGAAGCAGAGATTATAGAGATGTATAAAAATCAGATTCAGATAAGGGTTTAACTTTCAAGGGAAACAAGAAAGGAAATACCAAATACTATAAGACCTATTATGATATAGGAGATAGCACTCCAGATGAGTGATGTTTCAATAATTTGGCTCCAGTTTGCATCTCCCTCATCTGTAGCCAATTTATACTGGACTCCCATAATAATCAAGAAAATTAAAACCATAACTAAAATAATATAAAGCATTCTGTTTAACCCCTTAGTTTTAAAGATACAGATAAATTTTCAGTTAACAAGGGGATTAGTGAATAGGTAGTTTTATCTTTTTGAATAATTTTTGGGCATTCTGGTCTGTTATTTTTTCAAGTTCTTCTTTATCAATATTCAGAAAGTTAGCTACAAATTCCAGAGTATAAAAAATATTTGAAGGTTTGTTAGGTTTTCCTCTTTTTTTCTGAGGTGATAAGAATGGACTATCTGTTTCAAGGAGTAATCTATCAAGGGGCGTTCTTTTTAAAACTTCTCTAAGGTTATCTGCCTTTGGATATGTAATATTTCCTGCAAAGGAAATATAAAAGCCCATATCCACGCATTTTTCCATCATTGGAATGTCTCCACCGAAACAGTGGATAATTCCGGAAGCAGGATATGGGGCATTTTCTTGCAGAATTTTTACGGTGTCTTCATTGGCACTCCTAGAATGAACTATCAATGGTAGATTTAACTCTTTCGCCAGTGCTATCTGTTTTTCAAAAAATTCCCATTGTAAATTCCTTGGAGTTATGTCCCTGTAATAATCAAGACCTGCTTCACCGATGGCAACTACTTTTTCATTTTCCAATGCTAGCTTTTTAAGCTGCTTTATATCTTCATCAGTAAGACCTTTTATATCATAAGGATGATAACCTATAGAAGCATAAACATTGTCGTATTTATTAGCTATATCAACTGCCTTATATATTTCTTCTTTATCACAGCCTATAGTAATAATACAGTCAAGGCTGTTAACACTTTCTATCAGGTCTTCTTCTGTTTTAAGCATATCCAGATGGGCATGGGTATCTATCATTCTATCGCTCCTGCAGGTGCTTCTGGTGCTGAACTATCAGATATAACCTCAACTATGGATTTTCTGCATTTGTTTACAATTGGAACTCCATATTCCTCAAGTATAGCAACCATCTCATCACAGGATATTGTTTCTTTATCAAGAAGAAGTTCAACTACTGCAGTTATGGCATCTTTGTAGCTTTCTACTATTTCTTTTGTTCTTTGATATGCCTGTCTTAAGAGTTTATTTACTTCTTCATCTATTTTTCTTGCTGTAGCTTCACTTATTTCTGGACCCTGTTGTGGCATAAATGGATTATTTCTTGCTGTGCTTACATGAATTGGTCCCAATTCATCTGTCATACCCCATGAAGCGACAATTCTGTATGCAAGCTCTGTTGCTCTCATAAGGTCATTTTCCGCTCCTGTTGTTATACCATCTTTTCCGTAGAATACCTCTTCAGCAGCTCTACCTCCAAATAGCTGATGAAGTCTTGCCATAAGGTCTTTTTTAGAATAGATATGTCTATCTTCTTCTGGCAGGTTTACAGTTACTCCAAGCGCCATTCCCCTTGGGATTATAGAAACTTTATGCAGTGGGTCAGCCTCTTTGAACATTAAGCTAACTATAGCATGACCTACTTCGTGATAGGCTATTTTTTCTTTTTCGTCTGGGGTAATTGCCATTCCTTTTCTTTCAAGACCCATCATTATTCTGTCCATTGCTTCTTCAAATTCTTTCATACCAACCTTTTCTTTTCTCTTTCTGGCAGCAAGCAGTGCAGCTTCGTTGACTATGTTTGCAAGGTCAGCTCCAGAAAACCCCGGTGTTCCTCTGGCAATAACCATTAAGTCCACATCATCATCAAGGGGTATATTTTTCTTTTTAACATGAACTTTTAATATCTCATATCTACCTTTTACATCAGGTTTTGGAACAGATATCTGTCTGTCAAATCTGCCTGGTCTGAGAAGTGCAGGGTCAAGAATATCAGGTCTGTTTGTTGCAGCAATTACGATAATTCCTTCCCCAGAATCAAAACCATCAAGTTCAACAAGAAGCTGGTTTAGTGTTTGTTCCCTTTCATCATGTCCACCACCAAATCCAACACCGCTTCTTGCTCTACCTACAGCATCAATTTCGTCTATGAAAACAAGACATGGTGCGTGTTTTTTTGCAGTTTCAAACAGGTCTCTAACTCTTGCAGCACCTACACCGACGAACATCTCAACAAAGTCTGAACCTGATATAGAGATAAATGGAACGCTTGCTTCTCCTGCAATAGCTTTTGCCAGAAGTGTTTTACCAACCCCTGGGTCTCCATACAGGAGAATACCTTTTGGAGCTCTACCACCTAATTTTTGAAATCTTTGTGGGTCTTTCAGATAATCTATAATCTCTTTTACTTCCTCTTTAACTTCATCCATTCCGGCAACATCATCAAGCTTAACGTTTGGTTTTTCTTCCAGATATACCTTTGCCTTTGATTTTGCAAATGAAAAAGCTCTATTTGAACCTCCTGACATCTGCCTCATCATAAATATCCATAAACCTATAAACAGCAATATAGGAAGCCATGAAATCAGGAGTGTGGTAAGCCATCCAGATTTCTCTGCAGGAACAACATCAACTTTTACGCCGTTTTCCTGAAGTATATCGTATATTTTGCTATATCCTTCTGGAATTACAGTCTCAACCTTTTTACCATCTTTTGTGATAGCTATTATTTCCTCTCCTTTTACCGTGGCTTTCTCTACTTTGCCATCATTTACCATCTCAACAAATTCGGTAAAAGGCACTTTATTATCTATAATTTGTCTTGAACCTATCAGGTTAAATGCAAATATCATTAAAGCTCCTATAAGGAACCATATTAATATGCTTCTTGAGAATTGCACCTTTTTCAAACCTCCTCTATTTCAAAGCAAATTTTTTTTCCTTTATCAGTTTTTATTGGGTAATAACCTGACCTTTTCAGGCCTACTACCCATAATATATTATTCCTGAATTCCAAAATTGGTATGCTATCTCTCATGTGCTTTGGCACTTTTAAATCTATTAAAATATCTTTCAGTTTCTTTTCTGTTTTTCTACCAAAAGGTAAAAATCTATCTCCTTCTTTTCTACTTCTAATTATAAAGTATTCCTCTGGGTTGAAATCATCTATTTCAAAACAGGCTATTCTTTTCTCATCTTTGAGTTTTTCCATATCCACCTTATCTGCAAAATAACTTTTTAATTTAATACCTGCCTCTTTGATAAATAATTCTTCACCAACTTTGATTCTATATTCAAATCTTACTTGTTTGCCTTTTTCTTTTATAAATAACCTGTCGTAAGTTTTGATAAGGACAAATATCTCTCCTATGTCAAAGCTTTTTTCACCTTCTTTGTGAAGCAGTTCCATAATCTTAAGCACCTGTGAGTAAGATAGGTAAATTCCTGTATTTTTATACACCCAATTTATCAAAACCCTGTAAATAATAGCTTCAGGCAAGTTTAAAAGCTGAGATAATTGTATGCTTGTATTAGGAAATTTTTGTGAAATTTCTGTGGCATAGCTATCCAGAAAATCATCATCATATTGTAAAAGGAATGATTCAGTTAGCATAGATTTTTCCAGTGAAGGATTTATCTGCTTCAACAGAGGAATTACATGAATTCTGAGCTTATTCCTGAGGTAATCTGTCTCAAAATTACTTTCATCAATTCTGTATTCAATAAAGTTTTTATGGGCATACTGGAGCAGTTCATCTTTTGTTATAGTGTAAAGAGGCCTGATTATTTCTCTTTCTTTAGGTTTAAAACCTTTGATTCCTTTTCTGTTCCCCTGAATAAACCATAGTAGCATGGTTTCAATCAGGTCTGAAAGATGATGTCCTGTTGCTATTTTATTAAATCCTTTTTCTTTAAGGATTTCTCTGAAGAATTTGTATCTCTCTTTCCTTGCTATCTCTTCTATTGAAGCTTTTTCTTCTTTTGCCAGTTTTTTTATATCTACTTTTTTAACAAAAACATCTAGATTGTTTTTCCGTGCAAAATCAACAGCAAACTCTTCGTCAAGGTCTGAGCTTTCTCCACGAAGCATGTGGTTAAAATGTGCAATGGCAATTTGGGAAATATGAAAATACTCTTTGAATTTTAAAAGAAGAGTTGTTAAGGTGACAGAATCTACACCTGAAGAAAAGGCAATAAGAATTTTATCTTCCGGTTCAATAAGTTTAAACTTTTTGACAGTTTCTAAAAATTTTTTTTCAACCACAGTTTTAAATGGTGGCGGTGGCAGGACTCGAACCTGCGACTCCGCGGATATGAGCCGCGTGCTCTAACCAGCTGAGCTACACCGCCACTGTTATATTATCAGGCTGATAATGCCTGTTTTGCTGCGTTGATTTTCCTTGCTACTCTTGAAACTCTTCTTGCAGCTTCATTTTTGTGAATAGCACCTTTAGCAGCTGCTCTGTAAGCAAGTTTTTGTGCAAGTGGAAGCAGTTTTTCTGCAGTTTCTATATCTTTGTTTTTCAGAGCTTCATTAATTCTTTTAATAGCAGTTTTCATTCTGGATATGTGGTATCTGTTTAACTGTCTTCTTTTTTCTGCCTGTCTTATTCTCTTCCTTGCGGAGCGTGTATGAGCCATTTAAACCTCCTGTTAGTCTTTTAAGGACTTAATAATTTATAATAACCATACTGAAAAATCAAGATATGTATTATATATGATAATCTGCATATTGTAAACCTGCTGGAATTATATTATTCTAATGTTTTCAATAATTAATGGAGGTAAGAAATTGGCAAATATTGCTATCGGAACCCTTGATTTTCCAAAAGTATCTGAACAACCAGTAGAAATCGTAGAAAGAAAAGGAACCGGACACCCTGATACTATATGTGATGCCCTTGGTGAAGAGTTATCAATTGCTCTATCAGAGCTTTACAGAAAAGAATGTGGAGCTATAATGCACCATAACGTTGATAAGGCTCTTCTTATTGGTGGAATTGCTGACCCAAGATTTGGCGGTGGTTCAATAATTTCTCCTATTGAGATATATCTTACAGGTAGAGCAATTAATGAAATAAATGGAAAAAGATTACCGGTTGAAGAATTAGCTATAGAAACAGCACATAAATGGCTTAAAGAAAATATTCCAAATCTTGATGTTACAAAACATGTGATTATCCACCCAAAACTTAAACCGGGAAGTAAAGACCTTGTTGAACTTTTTGAAAGATTTCAGCTTAAAGGTGAAGTTCCTCTGGCAAATGATACATCTTTTGGTGTAGGACATGCACCATTTGATGATATAGAAACAATTGTTTATGAAGTAGAAAGAGCTTTAAACAGCAAAGAATTCAAAAAAGACAATCCATACCTTGGAGAAGATATTAAGGTAATGGGTGTTAGAAACGGCGATAAAATAAGAATTACAATTGCTGCAGCATTTGTTGATAAATATGTAAAAGATGTAAAAGATTACCTTGAGAAAAAAGAGATAGTCTCAAATCACGCATACTCTATTGCCCAAAATCTAACTGACAGGCATGTGGATATATTTGTAAACACAGCAGACGACCCTGAAAATGAATCAGTTTATATAACCGTAACAGGAACATCTGCTGAGGCCGGAGATGATGGACAGATAGGAAGAGGTAACAGGGTAAATGGTCTTATTACTCCATATAGACCTATGAGTCTTGAGGCTGCTGCAGGTAAAAACCCTGTTTCCCATATCGGTAAAATCTACAACACAGCAGCAACAGATATGGCTGAGAGAATAGTTTCTGAAATAGAGGAAGTTGAAGAGGTTTATGTATATCTGGTTAGCCAGATTGGAAAACCTATCACTGAGCCACAGGTATGTGATGTTAAATTAAGAGTTAACGGAGATATTAGCAAAATAAAAGACAAAGTCAGAAAGATAGCTGAGGAAGAAATAAATAATCTGCCAAACACATGGCAAAAATTCCTTGAAAGGAAGTTCAGACTCTATTAATAACAGGGGGAGTTTTTCTCCCCTTCTATATAAATCATGCTGAAAGTAGGACTCACAGGCTCAATCGGAACAGGAAAATCCACCGTTGCATCAATTTTTAAAGAACTGGGAGCTTATGTAATAGATGCAGATGAAGTTGTCCATAAACTTTTGAAAAGAAAGGATATAAAAGAAAAAATCAGAAAAGAGTTCGGAGATGTTTTTACTCCCGAAGGTGAGATAGATAGAAAAAAACTTGCCTCAATAGTTTTTAATAATCCAGAAAAAAAGAAAAAGTTAGAGCAGATACTCCATCCTGAAGTTTTCAAAGAGATAGAAAAATTTTTCAAACAAGTTGAAGAAAAAGACTCTAACGCAGTTGCCATCGCAGATGTTCCTCTCATGATAGAAACAGGCAGCTATAAAAATTATTATCCTGTGATTGTTGTTTATGCTCCCCCTGAAGTCCAATTGGAGCGACTTATTAAACGGGGGATGGACAAAGAAGATGCCCTTAAAAGAATAAAATCCCAGATGCCTATTGAAGAAAAGATAAAATATGCTGATATTGTGATAGACAACACAGGAAGTTTACAGGATTTAAGAAAAAAAGTAGAGGAAGTTTATGAAAAACTTAAAAAGATGGCTGCTGATAATTAATTTTTTATTTTTTGCCGGTGCCGTAGCCCAGCCTACAATAAATTCAGATGTCAGGCTGGAAATATTTTCCCAGATAAAGATATATCAGGCCAAGCTAAAAAATTTGAAAGATATGTATAAACAGACAAAAGATGAAGATGAGAAAAAGCTGATAAAACAGCATATAAAACTAATTCAGGAGAAAATAAAGAAGTTAGAGGAAAAGCTAAAGCAATATGAAAAAGCTACTTCTATTACTGGTTAGTTTATTTTTTATATTTTCCTGCACAAAAACAGAAGAAAAACCTGATATAGTCATTGAAATAAAAGTTTCAAAAGATGGTTATTCCCCTTCTGAAATCACTGTTCCCAGAGGAAAAGTCGTTCTATTCCGTATTACAGCCCTTGATGATGGTATTCCTGCAGGATACGGCCAGAGCTTTGGTCATTGTTTTTATATCTTGCCTCCTTATGATGTGATGGTAAGGAATATTCGTAAGGGGCAGACGAAAGAAGTAAAAGTAAAAATGATTTATCCAGGGGATTTCATATTTACCTGTCCTTATTGTTCAGGTGTTTTCCCAACCAATGGCAAACTTCACGTGAAATAATATTGCCTTCTTATCAATAATAGATATATTTTTATTACTTATTGTTTTGAGGGAGGGGACAAATGGGGAAATATATCTTTCTGCTTTTTATATCAATTCAATTTTTGTTTTTCTCTTGTCAGGATAATTCAAACTCTAAAAGTTCCCAAATTAACGGTAAATTACCAAAACTTGATACCAGCACAAGTTTAAGGGGAAAAGAAGTGGATGGTGTTCGTGAAGATGTTCTGAAAGAAATTGAAAGAAAGTTCAAAGAAAAGTATAAAGACAAACCAGGCATTTATAGGGCGTTGATATTATCAGCATGGGAGTCACAAAGAATATTTGATATTGACCCTACTGATAGAAATCAGGCGAAACATGTTGCCAAATTAATTGAGATAGCTTCGGAGTGTGTTTTTCAATCTTATGATGACTATATGATTCCGTATTTGGAGAAAAAATATGGAGTTAAGTTTCCACGAGTTCTTAATGAAGATCATAAAGCTGAACTTGAATATGATAAAGGGATAGATGAAATATATGATGCTAATCGTTATATAGAATCAATAACATTTAATACATACGAAAGAGCAAAGTTTTACGATAAGTTTAATCAGTCACTATCAGGAACAGTAAGTTCAGATATAGATGATAGATTAAATAGAGCCGGAATAGGTGCATGTGAATTCATGGAGAGAATCAAAAAAGAATGGGAAAAAACTGGAAACATCACAAAAATAGACTTTTATCAACTCCTTGAACAAGTGAAAAAAGAAAGGGAGGGGCAAAAATGAGAAAGATAATTTTTCCTATATTTTTTATGCTGTTTGCCTTGATACCTATAAAAACTTATGCTAATACCTCATATCCATGGTGCACCGATAGAAAAGTTGTGGTTGCTCATGTGAATGGTATGTTAGTACCTTATGAAAGTGCATTCGATAATTTACGTGCATTAAGAAACAAAATACTAAGAAAAGAGACAGAGAAACTAAAAGACTTTTTCCTGAAAAACTATTTTTCAGGATATGACTTGAAATTGTTGTATAACTATCATCACTCTGTAGTTAGAGACTCAGTAGAAGCTTATATCCAGCTTACACAGGAAGCCGGAATGACCTATGAAGAAGCCAGAAAAACTTTATTTTTGTGGTATATGATAATATCGGGAGCAGCAACGAATACTTTAAATGGTTCACCTATAGCTAAAACTATTGCAGAACTTATTAGAACCTGGATGGCATCAAAACTCGCAGATATATACCAGAGCCAACCTGATTTATTAACCCAAAACTATGAGGAACACAAACAAAAAATTCAAGGATGGCTAAACAAAGGATATCCAATAATTTTTGTATCACATTCACAGGGAAATTTTTTTGTTAATGCATATAGCGATAAAGGATGGCTAAAACCTACAGATAACAGTGCTCCTCCAGCAGTAATAAGAGTAATTCATCTTGCAACACCAGCTACCAAAACAGCTTTAGGAGACAACAGGTCTCCTTATTACACCGCAGTAGAAGATAAAGTAATAGCAAAATTCGTCAATTTTGCAGCGAAAAGTGGTTTAGGTATTAATATTTTACAACCTAATGTTCAACTTGGATGTAATGATTGTAGTTCGGAATTAGGCGATTGGCTTGTTCATAGTTTCACCAAAGTATATTTAAATCAGAATTATCCAGCAGGTAACTCATTTTTACAAATAGTAAAAAGCAACATAGAAACATTTACTAAAGAAGCTATAAATGAGTGGTATACAAATATTATAGGAGCACCATCAGGAGACCCATTCTACGAATTTAACAAACTGGCTCTAAATGACCAGTGTCCTATATGTGGCATAGACCCAAGAGCTATAGGAGGTAGACAGATAGACCCACCACGTTTTGAGAAATTAACCTGCGGTTCTACTATAGGAGCAGGTGGACATTATCAGGTAACTACACTAATTGTAGATGTCTCAGAACTACCTAAAAATACAACATTACATAGCATATTTGAGCCTTATTATATTCCAGATTCAATATGTATAAGCCACCCACCAGGTGTAGAACAGGTAAAAGAGATTAAAATCGGAAGAAATGCAGGAACTCCAAATCTACCTCTAAATTCTTATTTTAAAGTTAATACTTACAGAGAGATGAACCCATTAACAAGTAAGGTTATAGTAATAATAGTAGGAGAAGACCCTGATACAGCATGGAATTTCTCCTTGTCCTGTAATTAATCTGGGAAGCCCTCGGAAGAGGGCTTTCTTTTTTAGGATACTAAAATTGAAAAATGCCTTTTTAAAAAATAAAAATAAACAATTAAGCCAATCAAAGGAAATAGTCCAATAACTCCGGCAGCTACTCTGTAAGAAAAAATTGTTTCACCAAGAATATAGGTTATAACTCCCCATGTTAAAGGAGACAAAACACTGGCCATTCTCTCAGAAATTGACATAAAAGCAAATCTTGTTGTGAGTTCTTCCTCTGGAGAAATCCTGATAAGAACAACCCTTAAAGTCGTCCACAATGTAGAAATCATAATTCCGAACCATGCAGCAGTTATATAAATAAACCAGCTATTAGAAAAATAAAGCATTGCAATTCCCAATATCCAGCCTGAAAAAACAAAAATTAAAAATTTCTCAGGTTTAATCTTTTTCATAACATATCCGGAAACAGGAGCAGAAATTACAGCAAAAATAGCAGCAAAAGCAATCGTATAAATAACCTTATCTTGTGAAAATCCGAAAACCTTTTTTAAGTAAATTGACATAAATACAATCAAACCGTGTGCCGCATCAGTTAAGAGCAAAATAGAAATCAAAAATATTAAAAATCCTCTTTCTGTAAAAATACCTTTTAGATGAATTTTCTGAGGCTTATTCCTTTTCGTTTTCAAAAAAATAACTGAAGGCAGAGCAAATGTCGCAAAAATAATAGCTGTAATTAAAAAACTTTGCTGGGGATTTTCAGATAAAAAATTTGTTATAAGCAGACCTACAATAGCTCCTATATAGCCTATACCCACTCCAATTCCAGAAACAACACTGATTAAAGAGTTATCAGACACATCAAATAATAAGGAATTATAAAACACAAGACTTTGCTGGTATATCAGATTAAGGAAGAAAAAAAGAATAAGGGCATTCCATAATGAACCCGTAAAATAAAAAGCCGGCAGCAAGATAATTATCAAGACCACAAAAATTTTAAACAGCTTATCTTTTATACCCTTTTCATCTGCTATTTTTCCCAGAAAAATTCCGGCAATTATTGAAACGAATATGGAAATTGCATAGGTAAATGAGTAATGATAAGAACTTCCCCCAAGGGAAGAAACTATCCATAAAGGAAAGAAGACCGAAATAATATTAGCTGAAAAGATTGTTTCTGCAAAATCAAAAAGAGCCCAGGATAGAACTCTAATCTTGCTCAAGATTAACAAGCCTTTTTAGATTTTTAATTTCTTCAGGGGTTAGTTCCCTAAATTCTCCTTCTTTTAAGTGGGGGTCAAGTTTCAGATTTCCTATTCTAACCCTTTTAAGATACAAAACAGGATGACCGAGGGCTTCCATTATTCTTTTTACTATATGGTATTTACCTTCTTTTACTGTAATGAGTATCTCGGATTTTTCAGGGCTTGTAGAAATAACTTTCACCTTGAATGGTTTTGTCTGGTAGTCTTTCAGTTTTATTCCTGATTTTTCATATTTTGAAAAATCAATGTCCGATACATCACCTTTAACAACGGCGTAGTATTCCTTTTCAATTTCCCATTTGGGATGGGCAAGCCTGTGCCCAAGCTGGCCATCATCAGTGATTATAAGCAGACCTTCAGTGTCTATATCAAGCCTGCCTATAGGAAATAGTCTTTTATAAACAGGAACTTCCTCAAAAAATTCCATTACCGTAGGATAGTCTTTGTCTTCAGTAGCAGTAATATATCCGGAAGGTTTATTGAACATAAAGTAATAATGCTTTTGATATGTTACCGGTTCTTCATCCACATAGACGATATCTTTTTCAGGATTGATATGAGCAGCCGGATTATTGATGATTGTATCGTTAACTCTAACCCGCTTTTGTTTAATTAATTTTTTGACTTCCTTACGACTGCCAAAGCCTAAGTTTGAAAGAAATTTGTCTAATCTAATTTTGCTTACCTTTTTAAAACAGGGGGAATAGCTCCCCCTATTTATTAAAGTCTTACTTTACTCTTTCTTTGAGAGACTTAGCTGGGTGGAAAGTAACAACTTTTCTTGCAGGAATTTTAATTACTTCGCCAGTTCTTGGGTTTCTTCCTTTTCTTGCTTTTCTTTCTTTTACATTGAATACACCAAGTCCTGGAAGAGCAACTCTTTCACCCTTTTCGAGAGCTTCTGTGAGAGCTGCAACGAACGCATTAACACATCTTTCAGCAGCAGCTTTTGTTGTCCCCGCCTGAGCTGCTACCTTTGCTACTAATTCTGCTTTTGTCATATCTGACCCTCCTTAAAAAAGATTTTTCTTCCCCAAAATTTACCTTTAAATTTTTCGGGGTAAATACTTAACACTTTAAATTTATATTAAGTATTTTCAGGGTGTCAAGTGTTTTGTTATTTATTTTCAATAATTAGATGCCATTTCGTTTATCCAATTGGTTTTACAGTTCCTCGCTCGACATAGTAAATACTATCTGCGGCGTCTTCCACTTCTGTATCATGGGTTACAATAATAAGCTGTCTTACAAATTTCCTTTCCTTCAAATTAATCAGGATATTTATAAGTTCATTTCTCCTTTGCTGGTCTAAATGAACTGTAGGTTCATCTAAGATTAAAAATTCTGCTTTGTTTGATAAAAATTTTCCTATGGCAAGCCTGAGGGCAAGACCAAGGGCTACCCTTTGCCCTCCACTGATTGCCGAGGCTGATACATATCTGTCTGTTTTTTCAACTGTAGGTGCAAGAAGGGATATATCAAAATTTTCGGAAAATTTAACCTGCTGGAATGGAAAATCAAAAGCAGAAAAGATTATATTTGTTATTCTGGGTAATTCATACAAAGCATTATCTCTGATTATTTTTTGTATTCCTCTGGGGCCCAGAGCTTCTTCTACTTTTTTGTATTTTTTGATTTTTTCTTCTATTTTTTGTGCCGTTTCAATGGCTTCTTTTGTTTTTGTGATTTCTTTTTGGAGTGTTTCATACTGACCGGTTGTTTTTCCTAATTCCTGCTGTATCTGGCTTAGTTGGTCGTTTTTCTCTTTTAGCTGTTGTTGTAGCTGATTGTTTTTTTCTTTTAACTCTTTTAGCTGCTGGTCTATTTTTTCTTGATTAACAAGCATTGGTTTAAGTTCTTCTATTTTTTGAGTGTTTTCCTTGATTGTTTTTTTTAGGTTCTCTATTTCCTGTGATATTTTTTCCTTTTCTTCCACAAGGGATAGTATTTGAATATATTCTTTTTCTGCTTTTTTTAGTTTTTCTATTTCCTGTTTTATCTGGTTTTGGTCTGTGATTTTTATTTTCTGGATAAGTTTTTGTATATCATTTTTTATAGTTTCAAGTTGTTTTTTTAGGTTATCCACATCTGTATTTTTCAGGTATCTGGAGAGTTCCACAAAGGTGTGATATATGTTTTTATTTTCTGTCAGGAATTTTTCTAATTCTTGTTTTTCTTTTTCTATATCTGCTGCTGCTTTTAACTGTGAGTTTAAGACAGATATTCTTGCTTTAAGGTCTGTTTTTTCCTTTTCCAGTTCAGAGTATTTATCAA
>NZ_JALVTW010000012.1:40632-41419 GCF_027023985.1 Persephonella sp.
TCTTTGAATTTTTGTAAAAGGGGTTCAACTTCTTTTTCTACTTTTAATTGCTGGGTAATTTCTTTGTCTTTTTTGTTTAGCTCTTTGTATTCTGCCCTTAGTTTTTTTAATTGTTCTTCCAATTCCTGAATAAGCTCTTGCTGAGTATGTTTTTCCAGCGGTCTATCACATGTTGGACATTTTCCTTCTATGGAAGAAATATTTTCCAGTTTTTTCTTAAGCTCTTCCCCTGTTGCCTGTATTTTTGCTTTTTCTTGGGTAAGTTCCTCTTTTATTTTAGTTAGTTCTTCAAGTTTATCCTGATTATTTTTTATAAACTGTTCAATTGTTAGGGGATTGTCTTTCAAAATTAAATAGCTTTTTTTAAGTTTTAGTAATGATTGTAAAATCTCTGAGAGTTTGTCCAATATTTGCTGTTGTTTTTTCTGTATATTTGTGAGCTGCTTTTCAAGGGTCTGTTTTTCTGTTTGTATTTTTTGGAGTTTGGTAAATTCTTCCTGTAGTTGTTTTAGGTCTTTTTCTGCTTGTTCGTATCTCTCGCCGATTTCTTTTATCTGGCTGAGTTTTTGGGATTTCTGGTTATACTCTTCTATTTTTTCCTGTATATTTTTTTCTTTTTCCTGCAGTAGCTTAAGCTCTTGCAGTTTTGATAATTCTTCTTCCAGTTGTTTAAGATTTTCCACCTGTTTTTTTAGGTGTGGTAGTTTTTCTTTTTCTTTATTTATATGCTGAATTTTTTCTTCAAGGGATTTCAGGTTTTTGTGGCTAATATTTATTACTTCCTGTA
>NZ_JALVTW010000013.1 GCF_027023985.1 Persephonella sp.
TTGGTGTTGTGGTTGGATTTTTCTCTGGTCTTCTTGGCATTGGTGGCGGAATTATACTTAACCCTGCTTTAATCAAGTTGGGTATTCCTCCAATTGTCACCGTGGGAACCTCAGTTGCCCAGATGGTGGGTGCTACAGTCTCAGGATTTTTAGCCCATCTAAAACTAAAAAATATAGATATAAAACTTGGTATCGTTATGATACTTTCCGGCTTTGTTGGTGGCGGATTTGGAGTATTTCTGGCAAAAATACTGGAAGAAGCCGGATATTTTAGAACATTTGTTCTGTCTTTTTATGCTTTTTATCTGGCTTTCACCGGAATAACAATGTTTATAGATGTTCTTAGGAAGAAAAAAGAAGAAAAGAAAAAAAGTGCATTTGTTAGATTTCTGGAAAATCTGCCTTTTAAATATCATTTTGAGTTTGGAACATTTTCTATTCTTATACCTATTTTCATAGGATTAATTTCTGGATTTCTTGCTGCTGTTATGGGAGTTGGTGGTGGGTTTGTTGTGATACCAGCTCTGATATATCTTGCAGGTTTACCTGTTCATAGAGCTGTTGGAATGAGTTTGTTCCAGATGATTTTTATAACTTCATTTCTCACATATTTCCATGGAACTGTAAACTACGGAGTTGATATTGTTCTTGCATTAATTCTTATGGCCGGTTCTTCTTTTGGTGCTGTTTTTGGTTCTGCTGTAGGACAGAAAATAAACAAAAATATAACTAAATTTATCATGGCTTCCCTTGTTTCTGCTGTTTCTATAATGAGTTTTTATCAGCTATTTTTTGAAAAAGGAAAGAAAAAAGAGGCTTTTCATGCTGTTCATAACACTATTTCGGATTTTGCCCATAACCATCCTGAAATTTATTCCTTATCTGTAATAGTTGTCAGTTTAATTGCCGGGACTATAATTAGTATGCTAACCCATAGACTAAAAATATTAATTGAGATTTATATTGAAAAACTTCAACACAGGAAACAGGAAAGTTGAGTTTAAAGATAGGCTGGATTGATTATCTTAATACACTGCCCTTTAATTTTGAGCTTACGGGAATAAAAACGGATTTTGGTTACCAGCTTGTAAAAGGAGTTCCTTCACAAATAAACAGATATCTGAGAGAAGAAGATATTGATGTTGGTTTTGTATCCTCTGCAGAGTATATAGAAAATTTCAAGGATTACTACATACTCCCTGACCTATCTATAAGCTCATTAAATAAAGTGCATTCTGTTCTTGTCTTATCTAAAAAGCCTGTTGACCAGATAACAGAAATAGCCCTGACCACTGCTTCTAAAACTTCCAGATATCTAACCAGAATTGTGTTTGAAAGGTTCTTTAATAAAAAGGTTTCCTATACGCAGCTTGAGGATATAAACAGCGCAGAAACGGTTTTGCTAATAGGAGATGAGGCAATTGCATATAGGGATAAGTTCTCCTATACAATAGACCTGTCAGGAGAGTGGTATAAACATACAAAACTACCTTTTGTTTTTGCTTTATGGTGTGTAAGAAAAGAAAGTTTACAACATAAAAAATCTGAAATAATTCAGCTTTCATCTGTTTTAAAAAAATCAAAGGAAAAATTTTTTGAAGATATTGAAAAATACATAAAAGAAGCAAAAATCAAATTTGATACTGACTTTGCAAAGTTTTATTTAAAAAATCTTGATTTTTGCCTTTCTTCCCAGCATCTTGAAAGCTTACAACTTTTTTCAAACTATTTACTTGAAATGGGACTAATAAAAGGAAAACCCGATTTCAGAATAATTAATATTTAAGGTTTTTTATTTTTAAATATAATCATTGTAAATAGTTAATTATATTACTTTTTAAGTAAATTTTTTGACAAAAACAAGTAAAATCCCTATATTAGTCTTAAACTTGCATTAGGAGTCTAAGATGAAAATAGAGACTGTAAAAATGAAAAGTAAACAAACGGGAGGTAAGACTCTTTATTACATAATGAGAGGACAGGTTATACATCCAAAGGATAATCCTGAAGATTACAAAATAGAGCTTGGAAAAAGGAAAACATTTGATTTCTTAGTAGTTGTTGGTAGTAGAGGAGTTTATATCCTTGATAGAGATACTCTTGTGGAATGTGCCAAAAAATCCTGGCTTTCCTATCTGGAAAAATATAAGCATTCCAAAAGAAAAGGTGAAAAAGCAAAAGGAAATATTATTAAACATCCAATAGTTATTTATGAGAATACTATTAGAGAAACACTAAAAGAAAGGGGTTATGACCCTTGTGATTGCCGATTTATAGATTTAGTTCCAGATAGGATAAAAACTGAAGAAGAGGCTGAAGAACTACTTGATAAGATTATTGCCATTGTAGAAAACGCAAAGAAAAAGGCTGAGGTATAAGTTGGTTGTAGTTGATACAAATCTTTGGATTTACCTTTTTACAAACCAAGATATTCAAAAAAGACAGATAGTAAAAGAGCTTTTAAAATCTCTTGCTTCAAATACCGGTATTCTTATTTCTACACAAATTTATAAGGAACTCGCAAGGGTTCTAAAAGATAAAATAAAACTTTCCAATAGAGAAACTCTGGAAATATTATCAGCCATTGAGAAATTAACCCTTATTTATCCGGAAATGCCTGCGGACATAAAAAATGCAATAGATATAAGGCAGAGATACAGATTAAAATTCTTTGATAGCGTGATAATAGCATTTTGCTTTAGAAATAATATAAAAGTTTTGCTTACGGAAGATATAACAATACCAAAAGTAAAGTATCAAAATAAAGAGCTAAAATTAATTAATCCCTTAAAATAAAAGGTTGGGAGTAGATATGAAAGGAGTGATACTTGAAAATGAGATAATCTGTCCTTCAAAGGTGATATGTGTAGGTAGAAACTATACAAAGCATATTGAGGAGCTTGGGAATAAAAATCCAGAGGAAATAGTATTTTTTATAAAACCTAACTCCTCTATCTCAACTCAGCTTATAAAGCCAGACAAAAAATGCAGATATGAAGGAGAAATCTCTTTTATTTTTAGAAACAGTCAGATAGCAGGCATAGGATTTGGGATAGACCTTACACTTGTTGATGAACAAAACAGACTAAAAAGTAAAGGACTACCATGGGAAAAGGCAAAGGCATTTGATAACTCTGCTGTGTTTTCCCAGTTTGTCAAAATAGAGCCTCACCAGATAAACAATCTAAAAATGGAACTGTGGATAAATGGGCAACTAAAACAGGCAGGTGGCGTGTCTGATATGATTTATAAACCTGATGAGATTATTAGGGAAATGAAGAAGTATTTTTCTGTATATGATGGAGATATTCTGATGTGCGGCACTCCTTCAGGGGTTGGAGAATTTGAAAAAGGAGATATTTTTACAGGAAAAATCCTGATAGATAATAAACCTATAATAGAGGCGCAATGGACAGTAAAATAAGAACTGCTGATGGGACAGAGACATTTATAAACGAAGAATTTAACGAAGCATATCACAGCACAAAGGCTGGAGCCTATACAGAAAGTCTGCTTAAATTTGTTCTTCCTTGCAAAATAGACCAGCTTGCAAAAAACCAAAATCAAATAGATATTCTGGATATTGGCTTTGGACTGGGATATAACGTTGCAGTTGCTGTAGAAGTAGCCACAAAAAATAATCCGGATATTTTCCTTGAAATCATATCAGTGGAAAAAGATAAAGATATTTTCAGCAAAATAAAACATCTTGAGCTACCTAAGCAGCTTCAGGATATTTATTCTCAAATACTATCTGGACATTTTGATGGCGATATATACACAGCAACAGCTAAAAACTTTAAACTAACCATCTTATTTGGAGAGGCAAGGCAGGTTATAAAAACAATAAACCACAAATTTGATGCTGTTTTTTATGATGCCTTTTCCCCGAAAGTAAATACAGAAATGTGGACTGTTGAACTTTTTAAAAAGGTTAAAGACCTTATGAAAGAGGATGCTATTCTGGCTACTTATAGTGCCTCACTTGCGGTAAGGAAGGGGCTAATAGAAGCAGGGTTGAAAATCGGCCTGATTGAACCGGTAGGAAGAAAAAGCTTTTCAACTGTTGCTACTATAAAGGGAGATATACCTCCTTTAACAGAAAAAGAAGAAAACAGACTAAAGACTTCCCCTTATGCAGTGCCTTACCATGATAATCAGGATTTAACTCTAAGCAGAGAAGAAATAAAATCAAACTGGGAAAAAGAACTCAAAAAAAGACTTAAATCAACTTCCTGATACTATTAAAAAATGGAATATGCTCTTTATAATCAACATAAGTCCAGATAAAAGGCTGGAATGAACCGTGATGATAAAATAGCTCCAATTCTACAAAAACACCATCCCCCATATAGACCCTGTTCCCTCTGTATTTTGATGTAGAAACAACAAGCTGTTCTTTATCTATATAAAACGGGTCTATATTAACCGTTCTATTACCTTCTATTCTGTATTTATCTTCAATATCCATAGCCATTTTTTTAACTTTGACTATTTCTGATTTATCAATAATCAGCTCAGTTATAACAAATTTTTTGTATAAGGGACTGCCCATCTCCTTGTGATAATACTTTGAAAATGGAGGTTTAAAAGGCTCTGATTGAGTTTTAAAATCTGCAAACTCTTTTTTTAATAATTCTAAGGCAGAAAGGAGGAATTTCTCCTCCTTCCACATAAGTGCAAATCCAAGATGAGCCTTAATGTTTTTTCTCACCTTTTGCCATTCTTATTGCATGTTTTAAAAGAGGAGCAACAAGCCTGATATTATCCTTAACTCCGCCTGTTGAACCAGGGAGATTTATAACAAGGGTTGCATCTCCTAAAATCCCGCATACCCCTCTTGAAAGGAGTGATTTTGGAGTAAATTTAATTCCAACAATTCTTATTGCTTCAGAAAAACCTATCATCTCTTTTCTAATTACTTCTTTTGTAGCTTCTGGGGTAACATCCCTTTTGCTAAATCCTGTTCCACCGGTTGTAAATATAATGTCTACCTTATCTGTAAGTTCTTTTAATTCATTGACAATCATATCCTTGTCATCAGGAAGTATTTTGTAATGGACAACCTGACCGCCAAACTCATTTTCAATAATATCAATAGCTGTTTTTCCGCTTCTATCCTCAGCCTCTCCCTGATAACATGTATCACTGAGAGTAATAACAGCACATTTAAGGCCTGATAAATCCTCAGCCCAGTCTGATTTACCACCTTTTTTGGAAACAAGTTTTATATCAGATATAACCATATTTTTATCAAAAGCCTTGAGCATATCATAAACATTAAGTAGTGCTGCGGAAACAGCTGTTAAAGCCTCCATCTCAACTCCTGTTCTGCCTACACATTTAACCTCAGCTGTTACATAAACCCCATTTTCCTGAAGTTGTGTATCTACAACAACATGGTCAATCATTATGTTATGGCAAAATGGAAGTATATCAGGAGTCCTTTTTGCTCCAAGTAAACCTGCCATCTGTGAAGCAAGCAAAACATCCCCTTTAGGAACCTTATTTTCTTTTATCATTTCTACAGATTCAGGGGATAAATATATCTTACCTTCTGCCTTGGCTGTTCTGATTGTTTCAAATTTTCCTGACACATCAACCGGTTTAAATCCCATCTTAATCCTCCACTGCATAGATATCTTTTAATGTTCTACCTTCTTCTGCCCAGTCTAAACCATAACCTATAACAAACTTGTCAGGTATGACAAATCCCACATAATCGGCATCGTAGTTGACTTCCCGTCTTTCTTTTTTGTCCAGTAAAACACAGGTTTTTATTATGTTAGGCTCCCGCTGGGATAAAGCTTCAACAAGGGCTTCCAGTGTTCTACCTGTGTCTATAATATCATCAACTATCAGCACATTTTTTCCTTTTATATCTGTTGATATATCTTTGACAAAGATAACCTCCCCTGAGCTTTCCATATTTGTGTGATAAGAAGAAACCTGCATAAAATCTATATAAACTTTTCCCTCAATTTCCCTGACTAAATCAGCCATAAAAATAAAAGAGCCTTTCAGGATACCCACCACTAACAATTCTTTGCCTTCAAAATCTTTACTAATCTGTTGTCCTAATTGTTTGACTTTTTCTTTTATCTCCTTTTCCGGAATTAAAATAGATGCTTTTCTGCCTTTTATTTCCATATCTTTCCTCAAAATCAAATTGGATAAAACTATTTTAGGAGGATTTAAAAAGTATGGCAAATCGTATTTTTGAATGATAAAATTTAAACAAAAAGGATGCAAATTGAACTCAAGATTTCTATTAATTATTTTGACCTTAACTATTAGTTTTTGTGCATATGCAGAGGATTTTTTCCTTTATTCTAAATATATACCTTATTTATCTAAAAAAGACCCTCAGATTGTAAAAAGCTTCTATTTTAAAGCAAATACAAATACAAACAAAAAAATAATAGCTTTAACCTTTGATGATGGACCTTCTGAAAATGGATATACACTTGTCCCTGTATTGAAAAAGTATAAGGTGCCGGCAACATTTTTTTGGATAGCAAATCGTATCCCTAAATATGAGATAAACCGTTATAACTCAGAACTTTTTATTATTGGAGTTCATACATACAGCCACTTGAATTATGACAAACTAACAGAAAAAGAAATTTTAAATGATGTAGAAAAGGCTTTAGATATATTTCATGAAAATAATCTAAATCCAAAATATTTTAGGCCGGCTTACGGGATTGTTAATCAAGGTATAGTCAAGGCTTTAAGGAAAAATCATTTAAAAGGTATTCTCTGGTCCATAGATAGTATGGATTGGAAATACTTTGAAAATCAGCAAATTATAATACAAAATGTGGTTAACCATCTTTCTCCTGGAAGTATTATCCTCATGCACGAAACCAGAACAAAACCAGAAACATTAGAAATAATAATTAAAGAAATTACAAAACAAGGTTATAAAATAGTTCCTCTAACTGAAATTTTAAAATATCCTTCTAAATATCCTAATGATGTAAATTAAGCTTCATAATAAGTGCATCAGAACCATCTTTGTAATAATTCTTCCTTATATCCTGAATAGTGAAACCGAAATCTTCATAAAATCTGATTGCTTTTTTGTTGTTTTGCGAAACTTCCAGCCAGATATTATTTATACCTTTTTGTTTGCATAGGTCTATAAACCAGTTCATAATATGCTTCCCGATGCCTTTTCCTTGGAACTCCTTTTTAACGGCTATCATTGAAATGGAACCTTCTGAGAATATCAACTCCCCTGCAAAAAATGCTACAGGATTATTTTCATAAATAAAAACCTTTTTTATAGAGAAAGCATTAGAGGAAAGAATTTGCTCTTCAGACCATGGATACTCAAAATTTTCTTTTAATATTTCCTGAACCTGTGGAAGATATTCCTTTTTAAAATCAGCTATTTTTATCTTCTCTTTGTAAATCCTCATCTTCTAACTGGCAGCTTTCTCCCTGAAGTTCATCCAGCAGATGTCCCAGTCTGATTTTTTTAGTTTTAAGATAATTTTTGTTATATGGATTTGTTTCTGTAATAATTGGAACCCTTTCAACTATTTCCAGACCAAATCCCTGTAGAGCAACTATTTTTCTCGGATTATTTGTCATAAGTCTCATTTTTCTAACACCAAGGTCTAACAATATCTGAGCACCTGTTCCAAAATCCCTCAGATCTGCCTTAAAACCTAACTTATGGTTTGCCTCAACAGTATCATAACCTTCATCTTGCAAGCTATAAGCCTTTATTTTGTTTACTATTCCTATGCCTCTGCCTTCATGCCCCCTCATATAAACCAGAACCCCTTTTCCTTCTTTTGCTATCATTCTAAGGGCTGCATGGAGCTGTGACTGGCAATCACATCTCAGAGAGCCAAATATATCTCCTGTTAGACATTCAGAATGAACCCTGACCAGAACAGGTTCATCAGGATTTATCTCACCCATTACCAAGGCAACATGTTCAGAACCGTCAACCTTACTTTTATATGCATAAATTTTGAATGTTCCAAATTTTGTAGGCAGGTAAGCTTCTGCTTCACGGCTTACTAACTTTTCCCTTTTCAATCTGTATTTAACAAGATCAGCAATGGTTATTATTTTGAGATTATGTTTTTTAGCAAATTTCATTAAATCAGGAAGCCTTGCCATTGTGCCATCTTCTTTCATTATTTCGCATATAACCCCTGCAGGATATAAACCTGCCAGTTTTGCAAGGTCAACAGATGCTTCTGTATGTCCTGTTCTCTCCAGAACTCCACCTGGACGTGCCATTAAAGGAAAAACATGTCCCGGTCTAACAAAATCAGATGGCTTGGCATCAGGGGAAACGGCCAGCTTTATTGTGATAGCCCTGTCATAAGCTGATATACCTGTTGTTGTTCCAAAATCCGGATGGGCATCTATTGATAAACAGAAAGCTGTTCCTTTTGGGTCTGTATTGGTGGTGGTCATTAATGGAATGTCAAGTTCTTTACACCTTTCAGGCGTGAGGGATAAACATATCAAACCACGACCTTCCTTCGCCATAAAATTAATAGCTTCAGGTGTGACCTTTTCAGCGGCCATTACCAAATCACCTTCATTTTCTCTATCAGGGTCATCAACAACAATTACCATTTTGCCGTTTTTTATATCCTCAATTGCCTCTTCAATTGTGTTGAACCTTACTTCCATTTTTTCACCACCTTTTTAATCTTCATTGCTATTTAAAATACTCAATAAATTGAATATTGACCAGAATAGGTTAATAATATCCAGAAATAAAGCAATTGCAATCTCTACAGCTGTTGATTTTTCGTATATAAGTCTGGAGGTGTCATATAAAATGTATCCGGAAAACACCAATGCACCCATCCCAGACATAACAAATTCCAGTGTTCTGTTTTGCCAGAACAAACCTATAACTGCCATAACTACAACAATAATAAGACCAGAAAACAAGAACCCGCCTAAAAAGCTAAAATCTTTTTTTGTAATAAACACATAAGCAGTTAAACTACCGGTAACAACAGCAGTTATCACAAAGGCCTGCTTAAATATCTCAATCAGTGCAGGAGAACTGAATATAACGGCTATAGAAGGTGCATCAAAAAATCCAATAGTAAATGTAAAAAGCAGGAAAAACAGATATCCCAGTGTGTTTTTTTGATTTAACAAAGCAAGGAACATTGTCCCTATAGTTACGAGCAGAGAAACAATAAGAAATCCCCATTTCCCAAGGGAAATCATTTGGGGAACAAATTGCAACCCTATAATCGTTCCACCGGCCATTGTTAAAAATCCCATTGTTAGAAGCAGATACGTTTTGACCAGCAGATTAGATTTTTCTATCTCCTGAGGAATAGATATATTTCTTACTTCCATAACAATCTCCTTAATTTTTTAATTTCAAAAAATATATCTCAGTTAAGGTTGTTTTCAAAATTGTTAAGAAATCTTAACAAAATTTTAATAAAAACTTAAAAAACCCTAACTACAATAAAATCAGCTAATAAAAAGTTAAATAAAAGGAGGAAACTTATGAAGAGGGCTATTTTAC
>NZ_JALVTW010000014.1:0-9069 GCF_027023985.1 Persephonella sp.
AGACCAGATTATTGAAGCAATCCTTGCCCATAATAAAATATCCGAAGAAGAGGCAAAAAAACTGGCTCTAAAAGCTATGGAAAAGGCAAGAATTCCGGAAGTAGAGAGAAGATTTAACCAATATCCCCATGAGCTATCCGGTGGATTGAAGCAAAGGGTTGCAATTGCCATTGCCATTGCTAACAATCCGTCTGTGCTACTGGCTGATGAACCAACTACAGCACTTGATGTTACCGTTGCTGCCCAAATCCTTAAACTTTTCAAAGAGTTAAAAGAAAAACTTAATATGGGAATTTTGCTTATCACCCACGACCTTGGGGTAGTTGCGGAAGTTGCAGACAGGGTTCTTGTTGTTTATAAAGGTGAAATTGTTGAGGAAGGAGATGTCTTTTCAATATTTGATAACCCAAAACATGAATATACAAAAAAGCTCTTATCTTCCCGCCCTTCTATAGAAAAATCTATTTCTTCTTAAAAATTGCCTTTGCTACCTCTTTCACAAAATCAAGAAATGCAGAAAGATTTTCCTTAAGTAGTCTATATAGTTTATGGGGGTCAAATTCTGCTGTAGGGTCTGCGAAAATATCCCTATATTGAATTATTTCACCCATTTTAGCTGCGGTATTTTCAGATATTATTCCAAGCTGATGTAATTTATCAGTGCAATCTTTTCCTTTTCCGGCCTTTTCTCCTAATTTCCTGACAATATGTCTGCATATCCACAAGCTACTATCTATCAGAACAACGGCAAAATATCTCGCCCTATCAATAAAAAGAGGAGTATTAACAAATTCTTCTTCCGGAAAATTAAGAAAGTTTGATATTTTTCTTACTGCTGCTTTAACTGCTTTTGCCTGCTCTTCTACTTTTTTAAGATTTACCGGAATAGCCAGTTCAGGTTGTTTTGCCTTAAGCTCTTTTACTACTGCAGCTAATTCTTTGATAAAAAGATTTATCAGAGTGTCTGTTATCTCTTTAGCTATAACATATAACTCCTCAGGGGAAAAAGAAAATTTTTCTTCCATAATACTCTGGATATAGTTGTGATAATCTATTAAGACTCTGTTAATCTTTTCTGAAAATACCTGTTGATTGGCCAATTTTTCTACACAATGTCCTTTTGTTTTTTCCCCTGTTATTTCTTTAAGCAGATGGCAAGCTATTTCCTCAAGCTCGTTATAGCCGGAAATCAGATAATACTGAACCCTGTCAGGATACATAGGGGTAGAAATAAAAGCGTCTTTACCAGACTTCAGAATTTTATCAGCTTTTTTTAAGAATAAGAGTAGTTTACCGGCTTTTTGATTTAATAGTTGTATATCAAGCATTATTCTTCCTCTGACAACTCAAGTTCCAGTTCCTTTTTAACAGAATTTATCCCGAATATGTGTCTCTCTATATTGGTTCTTAGAGCCATTAAAAATTCCTCAAAAGATTTTATAAGCTTTGTTTCCCTCTGGAAAATGACAACAAGCATATTATCTATTTTCATTGAACTTTTAATCATTTTTTCCTGTAAAAGAGGAATAATTTTGTCTATGCTTTTTTTCAGGTCTTCTTCTATATTTTCCTTTACTTGTTTGATAAATTTTTTCATATAGTGCTTATTTATATAAGCTGCATCAATAAAGGCATATACACCGATAGCGAAACCTATAAGGACTATTAAAGCTTTAACCATCTCAGGCAAAGGTAAAAACATTCCTGCAAAAAATATCACCATACCGATGGTGACAAGAATAATAAATCTTTTACTTTCCATATTAGCTAGAATAATATCTATTCTACTTATATCTTGCTGGGCTTCGGTAAAATGCTTCTTTATATCCGGAGCTGTGTAATAAATTGAATATTTATCAATATTTGTCTCTTTCAAAGTTTTTTTAATCTCTGATATTATTTTTTCCCTAACTGCTCTGCTTTTTATTACAGTTGAAATATAATCCTCTATTTCCTTCAGATAATCATTCTTGTAATCTTCAAAAATTTCCTTCAATTTTTCCATTACATCACTGTGGAGATAGACATTAACTTCCCTTTCAATTGCTTTAACAAAATTTAAAAGTTCATCATACGAATCATATTTATAGATATACTTTAATTTTTCCTTAAATTTATCAAGGTCAGGTTTAATTTCCTTCTGAATACGGGAAGAATATTTTTTATCTAAATTACCTCTTACTTTTGCAATAAACTGTTCTATAGATAAACCTTCAAGACTTCCTGTAAGTTTACGAATTGTGTCATTGATCTTGTCTATAGTTTCATATAGGGCTTTATCTATACTTTTTATTACAGCTTCTATATTTTCAACTTCCTGTTTGAGTATCTCATCTGTTTCACCAGATATTGGTTTTTCCAGTAAGTTTATCTCTTCGGTTATTAGTTTGTTAAGCCTCTGATATTCTGTATTCCTGAAAAAATTTGCAAATTCAATACTTTCCGGAAGTTCATTATGGGTAAAAATATTTTTTGTGTATCTGTTTAAATCTTCCTTTATATTATTTAGCTCATTGATTAGCTGCCTCTTTATTTTGTAAATCCTGCTAAGTTTTAATTTTAGCTCTGCCTGTGAAGCCATTTTTATTCCTTCTTGGTTTTTTTGCAAATAATCATAAAAATTTCTAAAAAAACTCCTATTTATCTATATTAACAGCTGGCACGAATTTTGCAATATAAATTTTACGAAAATCCGTTAAAGGAGTTAAAAATGCAGTGCACCCAGCAAAGAACAATTAAAAATGAAATTACCATAAAAGGAATAGGACTTCACTCAGGAGAACCGGTTACTCTCAGACTGATACCTGCAGATAGTTATGAAGGGATTAAGTTTATAAAGAATGGTGTTTATATCCCTGCACATGTGGAAAATGCTTCCGGTTTTGATTTTTCTACAACACTGGAAAAAGAAGGTCAGGTTGTAAGGACTGTTGAACATCTTATGGCAGCTCTTTATTTTACAGGTATAGACAATATATATATTGAAGTTCAGGGAGAGGAAATTCCGATTTTAGACGGAAGTGCAATTGAATTTATAAAATATATAAAATCTGCTGGTATAAAAATCCTCCCTGAAGAAAAACTTTTTGCAGTTTTGAAAAAGGAAATAATAGTAGAAAATGGAGACAAATTTATAAAAGGCACTCCCTCTGAAGAATTCTCTGCTACCTATCATGCTCAATATAACAACAGTATAATTGGAAATAAAAAATATACCTTCTCACCATCAAAAGAGTTGTATGAAAATGTTGCCATGGCAAGGACTTACTGTTTCCTTGAGGAAGTAGAAATGCTTCAAAAAATGGGATTAGCAAAGGGTGGTTCCCTTGAAAATGCAGTTGTTTTTGATAAAGATGATGTTTTAAATCCTGAAGGTCTAAGATTTGAAGATGAACCTGTTAAGCATAAGGTTTTAGACCTGATTGGTGACCTTTATCTTCTTGGTTTTCCGTTAATAGCAAATGTTTACTCATTTAAAGGTGGACACAGATTAAATGCTCAGTTTGTCAAAAAACTGATTGATGAAAATGCATTTGAGATAAAGTATTTTTCAGAACTGGAGAAAAAAGCACCTAAGAAAGCTGTTGCTTAATCGCTTTTATAACTTCTTCCATCGTAAATTTTGAAGGGATTATATCAGGTGTAATCCCTTCTTCCTCTAATGCCTTTTGGGTTGTTGCCCCGATAACAGCTATTTTTGTATTTCTTAGCAAGGATTTATCAATAATTTTTATAAAATTTTTAAATGTGGAAGGGCTTGTGAAAACTACCACATCTATTTCTCCACTACTTAGCAAATTTTTAATCTCTCCCTGATTTTCAGGAATATTTTCCACTGTTTTATAAACCGGCACCGGATATATATCTGCTTTTCCTTTCATAAGTTCAAATAATGTATTAATACCTTCTAATGCACGGATGACTGCGATTTTTTTGTTTTGCAAATTGTTCATTTTTAATAAAAGCTGATAAACCCCTTCTGCTGAATAAATCTCAGGGATAAGAGGTCTAAGTCCTTTTTTCTCAAGAAGTTTTGCTGTCTTTTCTCCTGTTGCTATTACAATTTTATCCAATAGTTTTTCCGGGGAAATTTCTTCAAATAAGAATTTAACTGCATTCTGACTGGAGAATATAATAATATCTGCCTGTCCAACAGCCTTTTCCTCAAAATCAATTTTTTCAAATCTAATCGTGGGAAATAAAATAGGTTCAAAGCCTTCTTTTTTAAGAAGCTTTGCTGTCTTTTCTGCCTGTGATTTTTCCCTTGTAATTAAAACTTTCATCATATCCCCGCAGGTAAGAAAAATACAAAATCATCATCCCTCAATTCAAAATTATCTGGAGGATTAACTATACTCTCACCGTCCCTTTCTATAGCTATCGGTAAGTAATTATAATCTCTTGCAAATTTCAGAAGATCTCCAAACGTCTCAAATTTACCTACTTCCTTCAGTTGAACTTTTTTAATTCCCCTTTCTTTATCAACAAGGGTTTTCATAAGCTCTGTTGCTCCTGGGTTTAGAATACTTGAAAAGAGAATTTTCCCTATAATTTTTCCATGAACTATTGTTTCTTTAATCTGTATTCTTTTTTCAAATATGTCTGCATCTTCGTCCAATAGAACTTCCACATATATGTTTGCATTTGGATTAAGATTCTTTACCAGCATTGCCGCAAGAGCTGTCCGTGCATCTATATTCCTTTCTGATAATCCTTCCTCTCTTTCTGCCACTATGACCACATGCTCAGCTTTTTCAATTCCTACTTCAAGTAGATTTGTGTCATATATAAAATCCCCCCTTTTGTAAAAGATATCACGGGGTAGTTCAATACCGAATTCTTTTTTAGGAACATTCGTTACTATGACAACAGGGGTTTCTTTATCAATTCTCATTGATATAATCTGTTCTACTATTTCTTCTGCTGTTTCATTCCATCCACAAATAACTATATGGTGTTCAAGATTATTCATCTTTAGTTCTCCCTCTTTTAGTATTAATAGCCTGTTTACAAGGGCAGCAGATAAAGCACCTGTTAGCGTGGCAACAATAATCAGGCCGCCGCCTATCATAATAGAAGCCAATGTTCTACCTGTGGTGGTTATTGGATGAATATCCCCATATCCAACAGTAGAAATTGTGACAATTCCCCAGTAAAGTGCATGCCACATAGTTTGGAACATTTCTTTATTTCCATAATGATACTCAAAAATATATACAAGAATAGAAAATGTAACTACCCACAAAACAAGAAGCATAAAAATCATTCCAAATAGATAACTTTCTTCCTTGAGGGCTTCGTAAATACTTCTAAGTGCAGAGCCATATCTGACAATCTTTAAAAGTCTGAGAACTCTAAGAATTCTGATAGCTCTGAGGGGTCTTATAATTGGTAGAATAGCTATAAGGTCTATGATGGCATAGGGGGTTTTCATCCATTGCCATTTAGGTTTTAAAGCTTGTTTAAGACCGCATAGAATTCTATTTAGCTTTCCTCTACATTCTGGATTTGTATATCCTTCTAAAAAATCATCTGTAAAATCAGAAATTACCCACCATCTAAGGACATACTCAACTACGAAAAACCATAAAACAACCTCCTCATAATCGGTAAGAAATTCATTCAGGTCAGGGGGGATTTTTACCTCTAAATTAAGTAATTCAATAAGAACACCAATCGTTGAGGTTATTATTAGGAATAAAGCAAATATATCGTATAACTGGTTATAGGCACTATTTTCATTTTCTAAAACATTGTAAAGCCAGTTTTTTAATGCTTTTTTTCTTTTAATTGGGATTATATTTTTTTTCTTTTTTCGTAAAACTATATCCAATTTAAAACCTGCACTTGCTTAATATTTTTTTTATTTAACAAAACCATTAACAGTCTGTCAATTCCAAGGGAAGCACCGCTACAATCTGGCATTTTTTCGGCAGTTTTTATGAAAGCTGTATCTATTTTATGATTTTTGGCTTCTTTTTTTAGCCGTTTTTCAAGTTCTATTGGGTCTGTAAGCTCATAATATCCATTTACCAGCTCAAGTCCACCGATATAAGCCTCAAATCTTTTGCCTTTTCCGTTTATTATTTTTGCTAAAGCTGAAAATTCAGGGGGATAATCATAAATAAAAGTAGGTTTATCTTTGCCAAGATGTGGTTCAACATAAAAGGAATAAACTAAAAAGAAATTCGTTTCATAGTCTTCTTCTGATAGGTTGCCATGTTTTATAGGAGAATTTTTTAAAAACAGATATAGCTTTTCATTCTGGTCAGGGTATATACCGGTAAATCTGTAAAAGGCCTCATCAACAGTTAATTTTTCCCAGTTTTCCAAATTGTATTTTTTTCCTTTGTATTCAATTTCATAGCTATTGTAAAGAGCTTTTGCTGTTTCCATAAAAATCTTTTTTGTATCTTCCATAAGCATATCAAGGTCATAACCTACCCTATACCATTCAAGCATTAAAAATTCTATTGTGTGTTTTGAGGAACCTTCATAATTCCTGAAAACATGGGTTATCTGATGTATATCTTTTTTATAGGTAGAAAGAATTTTTTTCATATTGTATTCAGGGGAAGTATGAAGATAAGCAGTTATTTGCCTTCCTTCTGAATTTTCAACTCTCACCTCAACAGGATGTATATTAGGGTCAAGGTTAGGATAAATATTCAATATAGGTGTTTCCACTTCTGTGGAGCCTGTTTTGACAAAATAATCCCTTATAGCTTTTATAACTGCTGCCCTGCTTTCTATTATCTTAATCAAGCAAAGCCTCGTCTATAATTTTTTTCTTTTTCTTCTTCTTTTTCTTTTTAGGTATTATCAGATTAGCAAGCTGCGGAGCATACTGGGCAAACAGGATACCAATAAAAGCCATCACAAAAACATAAATACCAATAAATGGAATCATAACTGTTGGTGAGAATTTGGACATTACAACAGAGAACTCACCACGGTTGATTATAGAAAATCCTGTTTCAAGGGATTTTCTCTTTGATAATCCGTAAATCATACCTCCCAAAAATCCTGTAAGAAATTTACCTAAAATGGAAACTACTATCAGAATTACCAGAGCGATTATCATCTTTTGGGAAAAACTACCGCTAAACTGGATACCGGCACCAAACAGGAAGAAGAATATAGCAACAGCTAAATCTCTTATTGAATACATAACCCTTTCTATCTCGTGGGATTTGCCGCTTTCAGAAACAACCATTCCCATCAGGAAAGCACCGAGAGCTTCAGAAAGTCCAAGGAACTGGGTAAATCCTGCAAAGAAAATAAGTCCGCCGAGGGAAAACAGAGTAAAGATATCTTCATTTACGAAGTTATCTATAAACTGGGCAATTTTATCTTTGAAATAATAGGCAACTGCAATAGAAATTCCAAAAACAGCAGCAATTTTTACAAATATAAGTCCAAGAGAAATAATAGAAAAATCACTTCCAGATGACATTGCAGCAATAACAGCAAGCAATACCGGAGCAACAATATCCTCAAAAACCATTAAACCTAAGATTAATTCTGTTTCCGGGTTTGCTATACGGTGGTTATCAACAATTATTTTAGTGGTTATTGCGGAGGAAGAAGCATAAGCAACTCCACCGGCTAATATAGATGTAAACAAATCAAATCCAAGAAAAAACATAAGTCCAAATACAATAAAGAAGTTAAAGAATAAATCCAATAACCCTACAGACCAGATTCTTTTGGCTGTAGATACTGCTCGTTCTATGTTAAACTCCAGACCAAGATAGAAAAATAACAGAACAATTCCTATTTCACTGAATATCTCTATGGCATGTTCCGCATGGATAAATCTGCCTAAAATAATACCTGCCAGTATATAGAACAGAACCGGTGGAAATTTCGTAAACCTACCTAATAAACCGGCAACAAATAACGCCAGATTTAAAAAACCAAATAACATTAAAAAAGGAAGTTCCCCGTTATGCATTTATATGGAACTCCCTCATAAAGTTCTCTACCTGCTCCCTTGTTCCAACAATAACAATTGTATCTCCGGCTGAGATAACTTCTTCCGGTCTCGGATTTACAATTGTTTCATCTTTTTTTATTATTGCTATAACTGTAACTCCGGCTTTTCTTCTAATATCAGCTTCCTTTATACTTTTGCCTGCAAGGGGAGAGTTTTCCGGCACCTTAACCCATTCTATAGCCAGATTTTCTATCAGAACCTCTTTTTCCTTTTCCTGTTCAGGACGATAATAAGCCCCCATCAGTATAGAACCAAGCTGATTTGCTTCATCCTCATTAAGAACAACATCACAAGAAGGCTCATCAAAATCGTCTGGTTCAAATACAAATATTTCCCTTTTTCCTGTTATGTGCATTATAACAGTGAGCTTATCTCCTGCTTGTGTTACCACAGAAAACTTTTTTCCTATTCCCGGTAAATCTGTTTCTTTAAAATCCATTTTCCTCACCCCTAAAAATATTTTCCAGAATAAAATATGCAGAAGCTTCTTTATCTAAAGGTGGTATTTCTTTAATTAGCCCGTTTTTAAAAATTATCCATCCTGTATGGGTATCTTTACTAAATACATCAAGTTTATTTGCAATTATCACATTAAGGTTTTTTCTTTTTAGTTTGTCTTTTGCATTTTCAAGGATATTTTCGCTTTCTGCAGCAAAACCAATAAGTATTTGGTCTTTTCTCTTTTTCTCACCTATAGTTTTTAATATATCCGGATTTGGAATTAGTTTAACCACTGGATTTTCCTTTGATTTTTTTAGCTTTTGCTTGCTGTAACTTTCCGGACGAAAATCTGCAACAGCTGCGTTCATTATAATAATATCTGCCCAGTCTAAATTTTCCATAACTGCATCAAACATTTCTTGAGCAGATACCACATCTATTTTATCAACACCATAGGGTTTTCTTAAACAAGTCGGTGCAGATATAAGCTTTACCTGTGCTCCCATTGTATATGCTATTTTTGCCAGTTCATAACCCATTTTTCCTGAAGATGCATTGGATATATAGCGTATGGGATCAAAGTGTTCTCGGGTTCCACCAGCTGTAATAAGAACTTTTTTATCTTTTAG
>NZ_JALVTW010000014.1:9079-40997 GCF_027023985.1 Persephonella sp.
ATATTTAGGGAAGATTGAATACATAACTCCTGTAACAATATCTTCTATATCTGCCAGTTTACCTTCACCTTCTTCGCCGCAGGCAAGCTCCCCTTCTGCTGGATTTATTACAATACCTCCCCATTCTTTAAGTTGTTTCAAGTTTTCCTGCACTGCAGGGTGTTGATACATTTTTGTATTCATCGCAGGAGCTATAACAAGGGGTTTGTCATAAGCAAGGGCAACAGAGGTTAAAAAGCTATCTGCTATCCCTGTTCTAAGTTTAGATATTGTCGTTGCCGTTGCAGGTGCTATCACAAAGCTATCAGCCCATCTTGCCCAGAATATATGTTCCAGACCTGTTTCTCCGTCTTTCCAGTCAGACAAAACCTGATAGCCGGTAAGTGCTTTTAGTGCAAGCTCTCCTATAAATTCTTTTGCTGAAGGGGTTAAACAGGCTCTAACCTCTGCTCCCTTTTTTTGCAAAGCTCTAATAAGTTCACAGCTTTTATATGCTGCTATAGAGCCTGATATACCAACGAGTATCTTTTTGTCTTTTAAAATCATCTTTTATTTTTTCTCCTTTTATACCAGAATATTCCACCTATTAGCAGGGATACTCCACCTGCTACTCCTAATACCTGAACCCAAGCACCGAGCAAAACAAGCTTATGTAAAATTGAGTTGTGTTTTTCCCTATCTATTTTAATACCTGCATACTCTTTAACATGAACCATAAGGCTCACTGCAAGGTCTTTATTAGGCATTGTTTGGTGACAAGATAGACATACTCCTCTTCTATCTAATTTTGCCCTTTCTTCATTGTTTAGAGGTCTTGAACCTGAAAAATGATGTCCTACGGTTTGTAGCTGCTGTCCTTTTTCTGATACAAACCTTGACCAGTCGTATTTGAGATTTGGAATAGAGTTTATTTGCGTTTTGTATATTTTAGGTATTACTTTTCCATCTGCTGTCATAAGGTCAACTATGTAAGGCTTTGAAGGGTCTGCATAAAGTTTTCCTTCTTCTATACCATATCCCATTGCAACAGGATTTGTATGGCAGCTTTCACATTTCCTTGCTTCTTTTTGTATTGTATGGGGCTGAACAGGGGATATATCAATGGCCAGTTGACCATCTTTCCCTGCTCCTTCCACATTTGGAATTTTAAATATATGGTTCAGAAGAAGTGGTTTTCCATCTTTACCAATAACAGTTACAGTAGTCTGACAACCAGGGATAGCAGGGGATATTCTATGTTCACCATTTACAGCAAGAGGTGGATTTTCCCATCTTAGATAGCTTCTTGTTTCAACTATATTTCCATCTATCAAATGTTTTTTATACTCTCCTCTCGCGTCTGCAGTAAGACCATCTGGCGTTCTATCATTTCCCATTGCTATCCAGTCAGGATGTTTTATACCTTTTGAGTAATCTATTTTTATATGACAGCCATAACATTGAGGAGCCCATGTTGCATGGCAAGCATAACATTCCATTTTGTCTATGTGTGCCTTCACATGAACCATTGCCACCATTGCTTCATCATTTAACTTTCCTTCTTCTTTTAGCTTTTTTAATGGTTCAAGTTTCAGATCTTTACCGCCGGCTGTATGAACGATAACATCATTGCCTTTTCTAACAACATTGCCAAATGGGTTTCCCCTTGCAGTAAGGATATAACCGTCTTCTTTTGGATATTCCGTTCCCTGTTTCATATAGTCAAGAAGAGTATCTGCTACTCCACGGGGTTTTCCTTCTGCTGGAACTTCTCCTTTTACCTCATCTCCATAACCTAAAGGCAATTCCCATGGATATTTATCCGGTGTTCCATGGCAATCCTGACATTCAACTTCAACAGGTGCAAGTGTTGTTCCTGCAAGTATTCCATCACTATGGACATCAATTGAGGTATGGCAATCCTGACATAACATTCCTTTTCTCATATGGATATCTGCATGAAGATGGAGATAATGCTTTGTATGGAGTTTCGGCTGGTCTGAGCCATCTTCAAGAAATGGAGATTTATAAGCCGTTTCCATTAAACCTTGATAAGAAACGCCAATCCTTTTTCCTCTATCATGACAGGTTGTGCAGGTTTCAACAGGAATTCCGGAATATGTAATTCCGTGGACTTTTACTTTGGCTTCCCTTGTCCCTTGTATTTCATGGACAAGTAAATGCCCTCTTTCATTTTTCGGTATTGTCGGGTCGTTTCCTTCATAAAATCCCTCATTAGAGTAAGGAATATGACATGCAGAACAGCCCATTCCCCTGTAATCTCCCCTTTTCTGCCTGCCTCTGACACCGGTATGGCATCTTAAACATTCCTGCCTGAGATATGTATAAACTGCAAGCTGTGGATTTTTTTCTACTTCTTCTGCTGTTGGTGCAGGTGGTAGTGCTTTCATACTAATTGGATATACCTGTGGTTCGGCTTTTTTTATTTCTTGCATATATTTTTTATAAGTTTCTGTCCCTAAAACTTTATGAATATCAAGGGTATGGACATTATAGTTCCCAATTTTATGCTGGTATCCTTCAAGACCTCCAAATCCCCATAACGAACCTTGTATTTTTCCTGCCTCTGTAAACATCAAAGATGTATACTGGGTCATAACTTGAGTTTTATGGCACATTCCGCAGGTGTATTTGTTTATCCATGGACTTCCCGGGTCAGGATAGAAATTCTGTGGACCTTTTATTACTCCGTGCTCGGTTTTTATACCATCTACAAAGGCTCTTATTGTTCCTTTATGAGCTTCTTCCTTAGTAGTGGCTGACGGATTTCCACCATGACAGACAATACAATCATTTCCCGGATATCCGGCTTCTTTTGCAACATGGAAAATTTCTTTCATCATCTCAGAATTAGGATCACGGATATTCTCTATTCCGTTATGACACTTGAGACAGTTATTCTCTGCAGCAATAACAAAGCTAAAAGAAATAAAAATAGCAAAGATTAAATAAAACATTATGCTACCCTCCCGCAATTAAGAAAACCTTGGCAACTTCCACTTATAAAGTATAGCAAGAACTCTAATCATCAGGACTGATAAGCTACAGATAATAGCAGAACTGTTAAGACTAAGACCTGATTTTACGGAAATATAAAATGCAACTGCTCCGATAATTGCACAGGAAGCATAAAAATCATCTTTTAGAACCACCGGAATTTTACCAAGTAAAGCATCACTAATAATTCCACCGCCTATTCCTGTTAGAGTTGCAAGAATAACAATACCAAAAAATGAAACATCGGCATTATAAGCAATCATTGCACCTGTAGTGGTAAATGCAGATAGACCTATAGCATCTGGAATAAGTATAAAATAGCGATTACTTATATCTTTTTGGAAAACTCGATATAAAACTATGGCAAGCCATACTCCGATAAGGGCAAAGGCAAAATCTGAATAAGAAGTGAGAGCATTTGGAATATTATTAACCAGTAAATCCCTTGTTATTCCACCTCCCAGAGCAGTTAAAACTCCAAGGACTGTTATACCAAATAGGTCAAGCCCTTCCCTTAATGCTTTAAAAGAACCCATAACTGCAAAAGCTATAAGCCCTATCATATTCATAAATTGGAAAATCTCAGAAAACACGCCTTTACCTCTTACAGAGGGGAATATTTTCCTTTAAATTGATATTAAATTCATTATCTATTTCTACCTGAAAAGCTACAAATCTAACACCCCTTTCAAGTGCTTTATGAAAAGCATCAGCAAAATCAGGGTCTAATCTGCTATTAGGTTCAAAACATTTACATCTTCTTAGAAGCATAAACAAAATAATGGCTTCATATCCTTTTTCTACTGCTTCTATTAGCTCTTCAACATGCCTTTTTCCTCTGGAAGTATGTGCATCAGGAAATAAACACTTTCCATCAATAAGTAAATTACTTCCTTTTAACTCAACAAATACTTTGTCATCTATCAGATAATCAAGACGGCTACTGCCAAACTTTACTTCTGATCTTATTTTTTTAGGGACAAATCCCAAAACTCCTTTTTCTATGGCTTTTTTCCCTATTTTTGAATGAAAAGATGTATTTAGTAAAATCCAGCCATCTTCCATTTTTGCAGCTATCACCTTATAGTCCGTTTTCATTCCCGAAGGATTTTTGACCACAAGTAGTTCTCTGCCTTTTGTAAGAATTTCCTTTAATCTACCTGAATCGGCTATATGACATCTTTTGATATCTCCGTTAATATTACACAAGCCAACAAATCTATTAGGCCTCTCTCTGAACTTTGCCCTTTCCAGTTTTCCCAGACTTTTCAGGTCAAACAGCTTCATTTTCTTTTAATTTCCTATTAATTTTATTCAAAAGTTTCTTGAACTTTCTGTATTGAAGCACCTGTTTTGCAAGGGGAGTATTTTTTTCTACAACCTGTTTTGCTTTCCAATAATCACCAGCAAGGTAATAACTTTTTGCAATAAAATAGGCTGAAGAAACGGCAGATTTTTTGTCCCCAAGCTGAATATAAATCTTATACGCCTCTTGCAAATATTTAACAGCATTATCCCAATTTTTTAGTCTAAAATGCGCAATTCCCGTGTTGTAAGAGTTCAAGGCTATATAAGACGGCCGGATATTTATCTTTTTTCCTATCTCAAGGCCTTTTAGATAATACTTGATGGCTTTATCATACTCCTTTCTATCAAAATAGATATTTCCCAGATTTGCATAGGCAGCCGGCAACATTTTTTGATTTTTATTATCTTCAGCAAGCTGAAGGGATATCTTAAAGTGATACAATGCCTTATCATACTTTCCAAGATATCTGAGAATTTCCCCAACCAATGTATGCGAATAGGCTTTCCATCTGTAATTATTGTGTTTTTGAGAAAAATCAACAGCCAGATTTGCATACTCAAGGGCTTTGTCAATTTTTCCCCGCATAAAATAAGCTATTCCGATGTAGTAATACCCTTCAGCAATTCCTTTTGGGTAATTAATCCCCTTTGATTCCTGAACAACTTTCTTGGAAATTTTTTCCATCGAAACGTATTTTCCTTTTTCATACATCTGCCATGCTTTTTGTAGTTGCCTGTCTATTTCTTCTTTAGTAACACCAAAAGCAACTGTAGAAACTGTAAGTAAAATCAAAAAAATCCTTAAAACCATCTTACAAACCTCTGAAAATCTGCCTAATTATAACCTATAATAAAAATCATAAAATTTCTGTGATTAAAAACATTTTGAATAGGGGATGCTGACAAAATGGGAATTAAGATAAAAAAAGTCCGAAAGACATTCGATGCAATAGCTGATAGATATATACTGGCAAATCATCTTCTTAGCTTTGGTCAGGATATATGCTGGCGAAAAAAGATGTGTGAAAAAGTATCAAAACATCTAAAAGAAAAAAATCTTATTTTAGATATAGCAACAGGAACTGGAGAAAATTTTAAATACTGCCCTTCTATCTTCAAATCAAAAATTGGCCTTGACCCTGCAAGAAATATGCTAATAAAAGCAAAGGAAAGATTTCCAGATGTTATGTTTATTGAAGGAGTTGCTGAAGAACTTCCTTTAAAGGACAATACTGCTGATTTAATTCTTGTGTCGTTTGGTGTAAGGAACTTTGAAGACAGACAAAAAGCCTTCAAAGAGTTCAACAGGGTTCTAAAAAAAGATGGAATTGTTGCTATTCTTGAATTTTTCCCTATGGAAAATGGAACATTACTAAACAAAGCAGCTGCATTTTATATATACAAAGTCTTACCATATTTTGGAGGACTTATAACCGGAAATTTTGATGCTTATAAATACTTATCTATCTCAATAAAAAATTTTATTGCACCTGAAATAATGAAACTTGAACTGGAACAAAACAATCTTAAAGTTGTAGAAAAAGAAAAAATATTTCCTGATGTTTATATCTTTGTGGCAAAGAAAGAATAAATTTCTTAAATATCTATAGCATCCGGATTTTCTTTAAGATATTTTTTGATTTCATCAATATTGTCAAATGTTCTCAGGAAATTTAAAGTCTCAACAACAGATTCAAAAAGCTCATTATCTCCGATAAGCCTTTTAAGTTCTTGATTAATCTTTTCAGTTGAAGTCTCAATTACAGTTAAACCTTCATCCTCGGTTACTTCCCTTGTGAGATTAAAATGCAGGTGGAGTATACTGCCTTCCTCTTCTGATATGCCTTCAGTAGAAAGATATTTGTATATGTCCTTATAGGTAAGTTCCTTTAGAAACCCTTTAAAAACAACAACAGGTTTTTTGCCACCTTCTAACTTCTCTATATCCTCTTTAATCTGTTTTGCCAGTTCTTCTATATTTTCTTCAGAAAATTTGTAATACAAAAATGGCCTTTTTCTGCTGAGTTTTATAAACTGAGGCTTTATCTCTTTACCATCAACCTCAACATAATAAAAACCTTTTCCTGCTTCTTCCTCTTTCTCATTGTAAGCTGTGAACTCAGTGGAACCGGGCTGCACAACGGTTGCACCGTTAACAACTGCAGGCATCTGGGGAATATGATAATGGCCTATTCCTACATAATCAAAGCCTTCAGGAATTTCGTTTTTTAAATATAGGTTTGAGGAAGGGAAAAATGGCTGAAATTCCTGATGTAGCATCAGGATTTTAAAACCATTTCCCATATTTTCCAGATACTTTTCAAAAATAGGTTTGATACTTCCACCTATCTGTTTGAGACCTGCCTTTGAGATATACTTCAATCCTGCAAAGAATATCCCATCATATTCGGTAACCCCGTTATCTATCAGTCTTAACCCTGAGGGCTCAAGAATTTTTAAAGGGGATACATCCCTTACCTGACTGCCCCTATCATGATTTCCTGATATGACAAAAATAGGAATACCTGCATTTTTCAGCTTTTGGAGGATATTTATCCCCTGCAATATTACCTGATTAGAGGGACGGGAGGAATGGAAAAAATCCCCTGTATGAATTACAAAATCCACTTTTTTATCTATTGCAAAATCTACAGCCTCATCAAAAACGTCATAAAAATCCTGTGCCCTTTCCTGCAGCCCGTATTGATGATAACCAAGATGTGTATCAGATATATGAACAAACTTCATTAAATATTATCCTGTCTTTTTCCGAACAATTTTTCAAATATTGCATCAGATGGACAAAATCCTGTTGCTGCAGATAAATAAAGCATAAATATTATGAAATAAACAATATACTTACCCCAGTCGTATCCTATAGCCATTAAAACCATTGCTATCAGGAGAAGTGTTCCCATTACAGCCCTTTGAGCCCTTACTGCTGATTTTGACATAATAAACCTCCGTCATTTTATCTTCTTAACTATAATATAATTTTATCAATATTTGTGCGATGCAAGGAGAAACTGAATGAACAATCTTTACAAAAACCAGAGAGTAGCAATATTTCTGGATATCCAGAACCTCTATTACTCTGCAAGGGATGCATTTAACCGTAAGGTTAATTTTGAAAGTGTTTTACATAAAGTTTTAAATGACAGAGTCCTGATTAGAGCCATAGCGTATCTTGTAAAACTTCAGGGTGTTGACCAGAAAGGCTTTATTAATACACTTAAACATATAGGTTATCAGGTCAGGGTTAAAGAGCCTAAAATTTTCAAAAGATTAGATGAGGAAGGCAATCTCTGGACTACCGTTAAAGCTGACTGGGATATGGGAATTGCAATGGATGCCATATCATTGGCAGAAAAGATAGATGTGGCAGTGCTTGCAAGTGGTGATGGAGATTTTGCAGACCTTGTTAGATATCTGCATACAAAAGGTGTAAAGGTAGAAATAGCAGCGTTTAAGCAGACAGCAGCCAAAGAACTGGTTGAGATAGCAGATGAATTTATAGACCTTACCATGTTCGGTGAGGATATTTTCCTTTGAAAATATTGAAAATAGCCGTTTTTTGCAAAAATTATAAATAAAAAACAATGGAGGAGTTTTATAAATGGAAGAAAAAAAGGAAGAGGTTGAGGTAAAAATAGAAGAAAATCAGGAAAAGCCTCAGCAGGAAGAACAATCTCAAGAAATTCAGCAGGAAGAAAAGGAAGAAAAACAACTTACCCTTGAAGAATGTATTGAGCAAAACAAAAAATTAGAAGAAGAACTTAATCAACTTAAAGCAAAACTCCAGAAAACAGAAGAGGCAGCAAAGAGATTATCGGTAATGTATCAATCTCTACAAAAAGAATTTGAGGATTATAAAGTCAGAATGAGAAAAGAAAAAGAAGAGGCAAAAGAAGAGGGAGCCTTAAGGGTAGTAAAAGGATTTATGGAAATAGTAGATAACTTTGAAAAAGCCCTTGAAAGTGCAACAAAAACCACTGACATAAATGCCCTGATGAAAGGTATCCAGATGATTCATTATCAGCTTTCCAGATTCCTGCAAGAACAGGGTATAGAAAAAATAGAAACATCACAGGGATTTAACCCTATGGAACATGAAGCAATTGAAACAGTTACTTCTGAAGAACATCAACCAAATGAAATAATAAAAGTGATACAAACAGGCTATAAATACAGAGGAAAAACAATAAGACCTGCAAAGGTTATTGTTGCAATACCACCTGAAGAAAGGGAAGAAATCACATAAATGAACCTGTATCAGCTTTTAGGGGTGGCCAGAGATGCCACCCCGGAAGAAATAAAAAAGGCTTTCAGGGAAAAAGCCAGAAAATATCATCCAGACATAAATCCTGAATACGCGGAGATCTTTAAACAGATAACCCACGCTTACGATATTCTCTCCGACCCAATAAAAAGAAAAAAATATGATGAAAGTCTTTATAAACTTGAAAAAAAAGATTTTGGAAGCTTAATAGGAGAAGCCCTTGCCCAGTTTTTAGGTTTTCATTCGAAGCCTCAGCGGGGAGAGGATATAAAACTAAAAATCAAAATATCAATAAAAGAAGGCTTTCATGGAACCGAAAAAACAATCCGTTATCAAAGAAAGGTAAAATGCACCACTTGTAATGGCTCTGGAATCACCTCAGAATCCAGAATAGAAAATTGCGAAAAATGCGGCGGTAAAGGAAGAATAAGAAAAGCATTTTTAGAACTACCCTGTATCAACTGCTTTGGTAGAGGAATAGTAATTAAAAATCCCTGCCCATTATGTAAAGGAGAAGGAAGAGTCTCAAAATTTGAACAAAAAACAATTTATATACCTGCAGGTATAACAGATAAACAAACATTGTTAGTTGAGAAAGCTGGAAATGAAGGCCTAAACAACGGAGAAACAGGAGACCTTTATCTGAAAATAAATTTTGATAAAAAAGACAAGTTCAAGTTAAAAGGATTAGATGTTTTCACAGAATTAAAAATAGATAAAAAAACCCTTATAGACAGTCCATACATATATATTGAGGACTTAGAAGGAAATAAGCTAAAAATTCCCCTTGAAATAAAAGAGATAAAGCCTATTAAGTTCAGGATAAAAAACAAAGGATATAAAAAATCAAATGGAAAAAGAGGGGATTTAGTCATAAAAATCATTCCTGTTTGATATATTCCTTCAAGACAGCCTTCGTATATTTGTAACCTATGTCTATAGCATCTTTAATCTTCCATGTTGAAAAAAGGCCTATCTGCCTAAGCTCAGGAGGTTGTAAAAACAGATTACAATATTTTTTCCTCGCCTCAACATTAGCCCTAACTGCAAGGAAAAAACTTCTGAGTAAAATATTTACCGGATTATTAAAGTTCTTTTCTACCCCCAGAGGGTTAACCTCAGAACCTATTATAAAATCCACTTTTTTTAGCAACGGTTCAACAGGAAGATTATCCATTATTCCCCCGTCCACATATACATAATCACCTATTTTCACAGGCTTAAAAATAAAGGGCAGAGCACTGGAAGCAGAAATGATTTCATATAGATTTCCCTTAGCGAAATACTCAGGAATTCCCAGATTTAGATTGGTAGCACATACATAAAGCTCTTTTTCAAGTTGAGCTATATCAGAAACCTTAATGTATTGCTGAATTAATTTTTCTAACCCTTCCAGAGAAAATAAAGCTGTTAGATTCATGGCAGGTTTCAGATAGCTAAGGATGTTTGTATCTAGAATTATTTCTTCCAATTCTGCCGGAGAATATCCTGCAGCATAAAAACACCCGATTATTGAGCCTGCACTGGAACCGGAGATTACTGAAGGAAATATCCCATATTCCTCCAATGCTTTTAAAACACCTATATGGGCAGCTCCTCTAACAGCTCCCCCTGATAAAGCAATGCCGTAAGTTTTTTTCATAATTACATCTTTGATATTTGAGAAATAAGGTCATATATAGGACCAATAAGCCCAAGCATAATCACAAGCATAAATGCTCCTACGATACCTATCACTATAGGCTCTATCATTTTTGCTATATTTTGTGCCAGATAATCTACCTTATTGTAATAATAATTTGAGATGTAATTCAGCTGTTCGTCCAACTGACCTGCTTGCTCTCCTATAGCTATCATCCTTGTAATAACAGGGGAAAAAACTCCTTCCTCTTTCAAAGACTCGGAAAATGGTTTACCAATCTCTATTTTTTCACGGGTGTTTTTTATGGCAGTTTTAAAAACCATATTTTTAATGGCACCTTCCATAATGTGAAGCGCCTGATAAAGTGGCACTCCTGCAATTATCATAAGTCTTAGATATTCGGCAAAAAATGCGTAATTAAAGTTTATTATTATGATTCCAAACACGGGAGTTTTTAGTAAAAGCTTATCTGTCTGATATCTTACTTTTTCATTTTTATTTCTGAGTATTTTTAACAAAATAAAGCCAATAATTAGCAGGACTATCACGACCCACAGATATTTCCTTGTATATTCGGATAAATACATAATAAAAATTGTAGTGGCCGGCAGCTGGACATTAAATTCTTTAAAAGCATCAATTATTTTAGGTAAAACATATACAAGCCAGAATATTAAAGCACCGAGAACACTAAAAAATGCAAATGATGGATAAATCAATGCCTGTTTTGTTTTTGCTTTTATATCCTGAATCTTTTTCAGATGCTCTGCTGCATCTTTTAAAGTTTTTTCAAGATTACCTGTTTCTTCTCCGATTTTTATTAAGGAAACAATCACAGGAGAAAAAACTTCCGGATGGGACTCAAAAGCCCGTGAAAGTGAGTATCCAGCCTGAACTTTATAAGCCATATCCTGTAAAAGCTCTTTTAAAGCCGGATTATCAGAATCTTCTGCCAAATCCATCAATCCCTGAATAACAGGAATTCCTGATTTTACAATAAGATGAAGGTTTTCAAGGGTTTCTATAATCTCCTGAGGTTTTATTCTATAAAGAATTTTCTTGGGATTAAGGTATCTAACAAATGAAGGAAGTTTTTTTATTTTTACCGGAAATAAACCTGCAAACTCAAGGGAACGGAATATCTCATCTTCTGTTTCAACGGAAAATATTTTTCTCTGCTTATTTCCTTCTCTATCTACTACCTCTACCAGATATGTTTGCATTACCCAACAACTCTCCTGACTTCCTCAGGGGTAGTTACTCCTTTAAGAACTTTAATAAGGCCATCTTCTTTAATAGTTAACATTCCTTTTTCTCTGGCCTTTTCCATAATTTTTAGCGGTGTTGCCCCTTTTACAATTAAATCGGCTATATCTGGATCAATAATTAATAACTCTGCGATAACTGTTCTACCTAAATATCCTGTGTTTTTACAGTGCTCACATCCTTTTCCGTAGTATATTTTTATCTCATCTTCAGGATTTTCTACTTTTGCTATTTTTTTTATTGAATCTAATTCAAATCCATACTCCTCAAGCTCTGAAACTTTTATTGTTTTTTCTTCTTTACAGAATGGACAGATTTTCCGAACAAGTCTTTGTGCCGTAATGGCAGAAACACCGGAACCGACCATATAATCTTTGATTTTCATATCAATTAAACGGGGAATTGCACTTACAGCATCATTTGTATGAAGTGTAGATAGAACAAGATGACCTGTTATAGAAGCTCTCATTGCCATCTCAGCAGTTTCTTCATCTCTAATCTCACCAATTAGAATGACGTCAGGGTCTTGTCTGAGGAAGTGTCTGATGGCACGGGCAAATGTATATCCAGCTTTTTCGTTAACCTGGGTTTGTTTTATAAATGGGAATTTGTATTCTATCGGGTCTTCTACGGTAAGTATATTTCTATTAAGGGCATTTATTTTTCTGAGGGCAGCATAAAGGGTTGTTGTTTTACCTGAGCCTGTAGGACCTGTAACAAGGACTATTCCCTGTGGTTTCATAAACTGCTTTTCCAGTTCTTTTAGAACATTTTCCTCAAATCCCAGATTTTTTAGATTAAACAGGGATATATTTTTACCTAAAACTCTTATGACTACATTTTCACCATAGGCAGTAGGCACTGTTGATACCCTGAGGTCATATTCTTCATCAAAAAATGTATGAGAAAACGAGCCATCCTGCGGAAGCCTTTGTTCTGCAATATCCATTCCTGCAAGAACTTTTATACGGGACACAATAGGATTATGTATCTCTTTAGGAATTGCATAGTAATGTTTCATAATACCGTCTATTCTGAAAAATATATGTGATGCCAAATCTTCAGGGGATATATGGATATCTGTTGCCCTGTCTATAATAGCATTGTTCAAAATAAGTTCTACAAATCGTGGGACTTCCGTTCCAAGTCCACCTGCTTTTGCCCTTTCTATAAGCTCTTTTATTTCTTCATCAATCGGTTTTTCCAGTAAAAAATATTGAATTTCTATGGTTTTCAGAAGTGTTTCTGTATCAGCTACGTAGATTTCTATTTCTTTGTCTGTAACTCTTCGGACTATATCAATGGCATTCAAGTCATAGGGATTAACCATTGCAAGATATAATTTATTACCCTCTACCTGAAAAGGTATAACCTGAAACTGTTTTGCCAGATTTTTGTCTATTAGTCTGAGAGCTTCTTTAGAAGGAGGATATTGGGAAAGGTCAATGTAAGGTTTCCCAGACTGGTATGCTATAGCTTCTGCTACTTCTCTTGGAGATACAAAGGAGAGTTTCTGGAGTATTTCCCCAAAAAGCCCTCCTACAACCTGTTGAACCTCCAGGGCTACCTGTATTTGTTCCTCTGTTATATAGCCTAGCTCCTTAAGGAGCTGGCCAAGTGGTTTACGCTGCATTTTTAGAAATTAATCCATACATCGAGATATCCACTGTTTGGATAACTATCTCCATTGCACGCTGTTCCTCCATATCTTGCCATTGAACCTGTAGTGCATTTTCCATCATCTATGGCTCTATCTAATGCAGCTGCAGCATCAGCTTCAAGATGTCTCAGAGTAATCCATAATCCACTTCTTTGTTGTCCACCAACAGTATATGTTCCAGTGAACATATCAAGTTGACCACCAAAAATATGATGGGGTGTCATAGTCGCAGGATTTGTGTCTGTCGGATCGCCACTAATGATATTTGCAAATCTTAAATGTCTCCATATTAAACAAGATTCTTCATTTGCATCTGTGCAATATCCACCTTCAACAAGGCCATTACCATTTCCTGCAGGAACACTCCATCTCGCATTTGCACTTGGGTCATCTCCTGGATAGTATCCATACTTATCATAATATGTATAAAAAGCAGCCATCATCTCTTTTACCTGATTTTGAAGCCTTTTTACTTTTGCGTTAAATATTAATTGTTGCCCCTTCAACACTGCCCCAAGAATAATTCCAATAATTACAAGAACAATAGCAAGTTCTACCAAAGTAAAACCTTTTTGTGAGGTTCTTTTCATAATTATTACCTCCTGCTGTTTTTTAATAATTTTTCATTTATACATTTTCCATTATCGTCCCATTGTTTAATTTTTTCAATATTAACCGAATATTAACTTTTATAAGAAGAAATATACTGCTAAAATGAATAAATCATGAAAATTTATTCGGTTTACCACGGAAATCAGATAAGAAAAGGGATATCACTGAAAAAAAAAGGTGATGAATTAATTTATCTTTCATTTGACCGCGTAGCAAGAAGTAAAACATATCTTTCTATCCATTACCCAGACATAATAAATTCAACAGTTTCCCTTCCAAATCTAATTAATGAAGAAACCAGAAATTTACTCACCAAAAACAAATTATCTAACTTGCTTCAGCCTGAAAAAGACTACACATTCGTATTCTTCCCAAAAGAAAAAATCTCAGAAACAGAAACATTATTTGAAGTTTATGCATTTCCCGTTGATATATACCAGCAATTAACCTCAGAATACGGTCAAATAGATTTCCTTACAGTTGATATCTTTTCCTTAATTCCTTTTTCTCTGGGAGGAAAAACATTTCATTTTTATTCAGATAAAGAAAAAATACTTATATCTGTCTATGAAGACATGGTTCCGTTATACACGAGAGCTGTTTCAATTCCTGAAAGCACTTCAGAAGAACAATATATAAACTATTTATATGAAAATTTCAGTGTTACATACTCTTTTGTCTCACAGAATAAAAGAATAAATGTGGACAATATTATAATCTCCGGACTTGCCTTTGATAATGAAGAATTTATTAATCTTGTTTATGACCAGGTTAGGAAACCTATTGTTAACCTTATACCAATGGTAAAGGGTCTAAATCCTCAACAATTTAATGAATTTATTGTTGAGATTGGAACTACACTGCTTAATGAAACCTTTGACTTTTTACCACTTGATATTAAGAAAGAAAGATTCTTTTCCGGAGTAATTAAACAATTATCTTTTTTTCTGATTCTTTTGACTGCAGCAATTTTATTTATAGATTTTATAAAGTTTTCCAAAGTTCAGGAAGTTAACCAACAGGTATCTGTTTTAAAACAACAGATAGAAAATAAACTTCACAAAATACATTCAATCTTCAAACCTGAAGAAATTAACTATTACAGAAAATATTTTAGTTTACTGAATAAAAGCCTAAACTCCTTCCCAGATAATATAATGCTTCAGATATCTGATTTGCTTTTCTTATTAGATGAAAAAAAATTTGAAATTAACAAAGGAGCTAATTCAGTTGTAATTTCTATAGTTTCCACACAAAATTTTAATTCCATAGCTGAAATGGAAAACTTTAAATATAGATTAAATCTGCTTATTTCCCAGTTAAAAGGATTTAAAATTAATAAATCTATTCAGGAGGATTTACAAAATTTTAGACTTTACATAAATCTGACTTTAGAAAAGGGACTGAAAAATGAAGTTCAGTAAATTATATCTGTTATATTTTGTTGTGTCTGTTTTATTTATTTTATCTATCGCCGTTTACTTCTCTTTGTCCTCTCTTGATAATGCTCTAAATGCCAAAAAAGCAGAACTTATTTCTGTAAAAAATAAGGTTAAACAGGAAGAAAATAAGGCTATTCGGCTTAAAAATTTTGCTACGAAAAATGGCTTAAAACCTGTTAATAAAGAAACGGCAAAAAGCATTATTTTTAATACCCTAAATCAATTTTTGGCTTTATATGATGCCAGAATTACGAAACCTCTAACCGAAGAAAATGGATTATATAAAGTGAGCTTATCATTCAAGTATTACCCTGATAATTCAGAGGAATTAATCCAATTTATAGAAAGCCTGAAGCAACAAAAGTATCCGGTATTAATGATAAATAGATTTACATACGAAAACCTAAAGGAAGGCACTGTAATAAGCTTTGAGATTACTATGGAGCAACCGTTTGTAAAATGAGTTTATCAAAAATATTAGAAAAGCTTACGATAAGGGAGTATATTTTACTAAGTTTACCGATAATTGTTGCTATTTTGTTCTATATTCTTTTTTCCTCTAATTTTGAAAAAATAATTTACAAAGTGGCTGAAGATAATCTGAACTATATGCCGGAAGTTCCTGAAATTCCCTCTGTGATTAGAGTGACAGAAACCGAAGGTAAATCTACTTTGATTTCCTTATTAGAAGTTAGACCATACACAGCCCCTAAGATAGAAGAAAAACCCAAAACCGTTGAAAAAGCACCTCCTCCAACTTATAGAATCTCATTTATTTATTTAGGTAAACATAGATATGTAATAATCGATAATAAACTCTGGTCAGAAGGTGATACACTACCTTATGGAGAGAAAATTTTAAGAATTACAAAAGATGGTATTTTAGTAACAGGAAAATGGGGTGAAAGATGGATAAAATTTCTAAGGTAATTCTGGGATTATCTTCAGTCATTTTTATAGGCGGATGCTATCACCAGCAGAATAATCAAGAAATCAGTTATGCCAAACCGGCTATGCCCCATGAATTAGCTAATGTCCAGGAGAAAAAGCCTGCAAAAAGATATATTCCTCCTCCACCTGTAATAAAAAAGCCAAAAATTCAAAAAATATCACCATTAGAAGGCAAATATTTCTCATTCAGTGCTGATAATGCACCTTTAAGAACGGTTTTGTATGCAATATCCAAAGACACAGGGATGAATCTGGCAATATCACCGGATGTTGATTTAACAAAAGTAATTTCTGCAAATTTTAACAATACCCCAGCTGAAACAGCTCTTCAGATAATAACCTCTCTTGCAGGAGTTTATTACGAGATAAAAGGCAATGTCATATATATAAAAGCAACCACAACTAAAGTTTTTCATATACCTTATGTTCATACTAACTCCCGATATAAAGCTGACCTTGGGGGAGATGTTCTTGGGTCATCCGGAAGCACAACAGGGGGAACTTCCACCTCAGGAACAGGGGGAACGACTACAACTTCACCTGCAGCAGCAAATTTAAAAGGAGATTTTTCCCTCAAATATGAAAATCCACAGGATATAAATAATTACTATAAAGAGATTGAAACAACAGTTAAAAAAATTCTACAACTTGATACTCAACAGACTACAAATCAGGAACACAATCCTAACAGCTATACACTGAATAGATTTACCGGAACGCTCATAGTAACAGCCACCAGAGATAAAATGGAGCAGATTGAAAATTTTATTAAAACATTAAAAAAAGAAACTCAAAAACAGGTCTTAATAGAAGCAAAAATTATTGAGGTTACTCTAAATAAAGAATTTAGATACGGTATTGACTGGAATTTGCTCATGAGGGATTTTCTGGGAACCGGTGCTTCAGTTAGAGTTGTTCAAAGTTTAGCCCTTGGAAATAGTTATGGACAGGTTCTTGTAACAGGAAAAGATTTTCAATCTGTGATTAATGCCCTTGAAAGAACCGGCAATATTGAGACTTTATCCAATCCCAGAATAAGAGTTTTAAACGGTCAGACAGCTTTAATATCCTCGGGAATTATAGTTCCCTTCTGGGAAAAAGAAATAAACACAGTGACAGGAAACGCCACGACACAAGAAATCACATACACAAGATCAAATGTTCTTGATGGTGTTTTATTAGGAGTAACTCCATATATAGAAGATGGACAAATTATGATGAATATTGTTCCAGTATCAACAAAAATTCAGGATATCCGTCAGCTTGTTGATAATGGACAGGTAGTTGCAGAAGCTCCTGTGCTTAATATAAAAGAAGCCGGAACTATAGTCCGAGTAAAGGATGGAGACCTGATAATTATCGGAGGATTAATAGGCACTGAAAAAAGAAAAATAGAAAGCAAAATCCCTGGACTGGGAGATTTACCGGGAATAGGTGCATTGTTCAAAAGACAGGAAACTTTAAGACTTAAAAAAGAACTTATAATTTTCTTAAGACCTCATATTATAAAGGTGCATTAGGATAAAAATGAGTCTGATACTGGATACCTTAAACAAAATGAAAGAAGGAGGTAACAAAAAGCCTGTTCCTCCTTCTATTTCTAAAAAAAAGAAAAAAAATAATAACAATAAAAAAAGATACATAATTCTGGCCGGTTTGATTATATTTCTGTCTGCTATTATGACATTTCTCGTAATTTTTCAGGATAGATTTATTTATGAAAATAAATCTGAATTTTTCCAAGTATCAGAGAATAAAAATATTAAGGCTTCAAAATCTCTTGCAACCCAAAATAAACCAGTAAACAATCCTGAAATCCTTGAAGGAAAACAAAAAACTGAACCAAATTATGAAGAAATAATAAAAAATCCTGACGAAATTTCTAAAAAGACAGGAACTTCAAAAACAAACTCAAAATCCCAAGAGAACCCAGAAAAACTAAAAGCCAAAAAAATACCAAAAAATGAAAGCCTAAATAAAAAACCAAACAAAAACTTTTTATTTTCTGCTTATATAGCGCAGGCAAATCAGTATATAGACCAGAAAAATTATGAAAAAGCTCTAATCTATCTTGAAAAAGCTTATAAATTATCCCCTTCAGAAAAAATTTTGAAAAATATAATTCTTTTAAAACTGCAAACAGGAAAAACTTCAGACATTCAGAATTATTTAAATAAAATAAAAAATAAAGAATTTTTATCAGAAATTCTCATGGAACTAATTGATACCGGTAATACACAAATCGTTCATGATTATCTCACAAAAAATTTAAAAAATGATAAGACAGGTTATCTCTATTATGTTGCAGGATACCTTTATGAAAAGGAAGGAAAATATAAAGAGGCTTTAAAATATTATAAGGTTGCCTATAAACTGAATAAAGAAGACCCTTATATAGCTTATGCCTATGCAAGAATACTTGAATTAAACAGGGAGTATGCAAAAGCTTTAAAAATATATAAAAGCATAAATTTATCAAAAATAACCGATAATAATTTGCGGGAGGTGGTGGCGGAGAGAATAAGATTATTAGGAGAGCCCTGATGAGAAACAGAGGTTTCACTCTTATTGAACTGGCAATGGTTCTGATTATAATCGGGCTTCTAATGGGTATCGGAATTACAGCATTTGGAATTTTAGTCAAAAGAGCTAAAGTTCAATCAACAAAAGAAATAATTAACGCTGCTGCTGATGCCCTTATTTCTTATGCCGGCTCAGCAGAAAAGCTACCGGGAACTGATCCGAAGTTCCAGAGCATAGTAAGGAACTCAAAAGACAGCTTTAATAAAGATATAAAATTCTTTGTTGATGCAGACCTTACAACAAATGATAAATATGTATGTAGAAAAAATCAGACAAACCTTACAGTAAGACTATGTAAAGATTCTTCTTGTTCGTCATACATAGACGTTCAAAACGTAGCATTTTTGCTTGTAAGTGGTTCTGAAAATTACAATATCCAAACCGGAGATGGACACTCTCATTCCGGGACAAATGTAATAACCATATCTTCACCTACAACTATTTTTGTTTATGAATATGGAGTTGATAACGTAGATAAGTTTCCATCTGATATTAATAACCCTGACAAATATGATGATATTGTTAAATGGATAACGCTCCCTGAACTTCAGACAAAAGCCCAGTGTAAATATAAAATTACTATTCTAAATAACGAACTTCCTTATGGATATGAAAATTCATCTTATAACGCCAATTTATATGCAGATGGGGGAATTCCTTTTAGTGTTGATAATGATGGAGATGGTAAAAATGACTATGAATGGTGTTTTGAAGGAGATTTACCTGCAGGATTAACTATTGATTGTGCTGGTTCTCTTTCAAAATCCACAAATTGCTTAAATACAGACGGCACAGTTAATAATTCTGCAAACTGGAAACAATGCACATCTCCAAAAATCACAGGAACAATATCGACAGGAACAGCCGGTAGTTATAACTTGAAATTTTATGTTCATGATTCTGAAAATAATATAGCAGAGAAAACGTTGGTTCTTACTGTAAATCCTCAATCTTCTTCTTCAGTAGGAGGAGCAGCTCCACCAGGTTCCCAGGTTAGTTTTGCAGATAATCTTTCTGAATTTCAGCAAGCAGGGGATAACAAGGGTATAACCGTAGATAACGATAGTAAAGTCATTTATTTTGGTAATGGCCAGAATCATACAGCAAGCTGTTTTTGGTATCCAGATACTTATGATTTATCTAAATATAAGGTGATAAGAGCTTTTTTTTTCTTTAGATTTCCATATCAAGAAAAATCAGATTCAAGTAAAAACTATGCCGATGGTTTTACATTTACTATACGAAATTCTCCATGGACAAAAGATTGTGGAAATGATGGTGGAGGACTCGGATATAGCGGTTTGGATAAATCAAGTGTAGCTACAGAAATAGATACATATCCGAATACAAGTCTTAAAGACCCATATAAATGGGTATGGTTTAGTTTTAAAGGATATAATCACCTCTCTATAGATTTCAATGGAAGTGTAACGCATAATGATAACCTGACCTCCAAATGCCCATCTTCTGGATGTTTTTATAAAAATGATAATCCTACATGGTTAGAAGATAATCAGAAACACTCCTATAGATTAGAATTACATACAAAATGCAATAATAGTTGTAATAGATGTGGAAATAATGGAAATTATATACTGATAAAAGCATGGATTGATTGCGAAAATTGCGATGACCTGAGACAAGATTTCACAGATAAACCTCCTCTTGTTTCAAGATGTATAAATAATCAACAAGTTAATTTAAATAAAGTCAGATTTGGATTTACCGAAGGAACAGGTGGTGCCGTTCAGACAGTTAAGATTTCTTACTTTGGAATCAGGTTTGAATAGGAGGCCAAATATTGAAGAAATTATTAATAATTTTACTGGTAATCGGTTACTCTTTCGCCCAGACTGGAAGTCAGATATTTGAGGCAAAATGTGCCCAGTGCCATCTGTTAGAAACTCCTCCTGATAATCTAAACCTTGAAGCCCCACCTATGGATGTTGTAATGAGACAGGCCTCTTATGTATACAGAAACGAACAGAGTTTTATTCAATATCTAAAAGATTTTTTACAAAACCCTTCCACAGAAAAATCTATATGCTTGCCCTGTGTAAAAAGATGGGGTTTAATGCCACCTGTAAATATTACTTCCTATGAGGCTGAGGAATTGAGTGTCTGGCTATTTAGAAGATTTATCTCTACCGGCCGTATAAACCCATAACATAACCTTCATCGATAACCCGCCCTGTCATAACAAGCTGAACTTCCTGTCTTGTAGCTCCGGGAGGAAGTTCAAGAGTTGGCATATCTAGTGCAAAAATCCTGAAAAAATATCTATGAGGTTTTCCCGGAGGTGGACACGGTCCTCCATATCCTATTCTGCCAAAATCGTTTATTCCCTGTTTTATTCCATCTATTTGAGGTTCTTTAGGAAAGTTTTCCGGAAGATAATTTATATCAGGAGGAATATCATAAACTATCCAGTGTGTAAAAGTGCCAAGAGGTGCATCAGGGTCATCCATAATAACCACAAAACTCTGTGTTTCTGGTGGAAAATTTCCCCATTTTAAATCAGGAGATATATCAACCCCATCACATGTATAAATTGACGGTATAACATCCTCTTCTCTAAATGCTGAAGTAATAACAGAAATCATAGCAACCCCCTCAATTTGATACTATCCATTAAGTTAGTTATTATTTACGTAGTTGACAACCTTTTAATCAGATTTTTTGATATGCCTGATTGCACTTTCCTGTTTCTTGTATTTAATAACATCTTCAGTAGCCCATTTTTTTATTATTGATTCTATTTCCTCATCGGATAAGGATTGTTTTTCATAAAATCCTCTTTCTTCCCTCTGTCTCTGGGCTTCATATAAAATCACTCCTGTGGCGACTGATACATTTAAACTCTGTGCCATTCCATACATTGGTATTATTATGTTGTGGTCTGCATATTTCAAGACTTCTTCACTTACCCCATGTATCTCATTTCCAACAACAATCAATGTAGGCTTTGTGTAATCTATTTCTCTGAAATGAATGCTTTTATCAGATAAATATGTGGCAACAATCTGGAATCCTTCCTCTTTTTTATTTTTAAAAAACCTGTCTATATCCTCAATTTCCTGATGGATTACCCATTTATGAGAACCCATTGTTATTTCTTCATTTATAAGCTCCCCTTCTCCTAAAAATCTATAATACAGATATAAAACCCCAACAGCATCACAGGTTCTTAAGATTGCAGAAAAATTATGCTGATTTTTTACATTATCAGAAAAAACCTGCAGGTCTTTTTGTCTTTTTTGCAGGACTTTTCTAATTTTTTCAAGGCGTTTCTTAGTTATAAACATTTTTCTCCCCTTATCATTTATAATTTAATTTTACACTAACAGGCAGGAGGTCTTGATGAACGAAACCACAGAATTATGGCTGGCAATTGTTGTTTTTGGAATTATGTTCGGGCTGATTATCTTTCTTATGATTTACTGGTCTAAAAAGGGAACTATTGTAGATGAAAGGGATAAAAAGTGGTATGACCAGAAGAAAAAAACAGATGAGGAAAATCACACCTGAAACAAACAAATAGGCATAAAATATCTCAAAATCCTTAACAAAGAGGTAAAAATATGAATACAGCTGAAAAAAAGATAGATATCTATATCTTCAAAGGTCATCCGGAGAAAGTTCATACACAGGTTGCCCCATGGGCAGAAATAGATAACTCAGAGGCTTATATGGAAATCCCTTTTGAGTTTTATCTTGATATGCCTGAGGAAGAAAAGGCTTTTGTGGAAGGTTTTAATAAATTTATAGATGGAGATTTTAAAGGCTCCAGAAGAGAGCTTGCAAAAAGTGCCTCAAAAATTCCTGAAGCAAAATATATGTTTGCACTTGTTAATATAGTTTTAGGGAAATTTAGGGAAGCCTCTTTGCTCCTTTCAGGATTTAAACCCGACTGGACAAGATTTATTCAAACATGGAGGGTTCCAATTCTGGTGGTTCCATTTAGTTCAGGAGACAAAGCACTTTATATTGCCCTTGATGAAAAGGGAATGCAGGCATTAAACTACTTACTGGAAGGAAAAACTCCTGAGGAGATAGCATTTCTACTGGGATTATAATGAAAACATTTATCCGTGAGATAGCTCCCTATCTACTTACACGGCTTATGTCTAACGGTGGAGAGTTTGGAGAGATATTTTATGAAAGAACATACTCCACCATTCTGAAATATGAAGATAACAGGCTTAGCAAAGCAGTTGAAGGAATAGATGAAGGTGTAGGAATAAGATTAATCAAAAATGGAAAAACCCATTACGGTTATACCTCAGAAATAAACAAAGAAAATCTTGAGTTATTGGTTAGCACAATCAACTCCCATGAAGGTGAAGGGAAAATAAAAGTAGGCATCGAACATCTTATTGGATATTCCCCTGCAAAAATAGACCCTGAGGATTATTTCCTGAAAAGAAAAAAAGAGATACTTCTTACGGCGAACGATATAGTAAGAAGTTATGACCCTCAGATAAAACAGGCAGGAATTACTCTAAAAGATATAAAACGGGAAATTCTTATCATAAATACAGACGGGGATATAGTTGAGGATACACAGATAAGGGTTGCCCTTTATGTAGAAGCTATAGCTTCAGATGGCAAAAACCTATATAGAGGCTATGAATCTGCCGGGGGTACCATAGGATATGAATTTTTTCAGGGAGATACAATCAATATAATTGATTATGTTGCTTCAAAGGCAGCCCACAGGGCAGTCTTAGGACTTAGTGCAAAACCAGCTCCCCTTGGAAGTATGCCGGTTATTATTTCTTCTGAAGCCGGTGGAACAATGATACATGAGGCTGTAGGTCATGGTCTTGAGGCTGACCTTGCAGAAAAAGGAATGTCCGTTTATGCAGGAAAAATCGGAGAAAAAGTAGCCTCAGAAAAAATAACTGTTATTGATGACGGAACCATAGAAGGTAAGATGGGCAGTTTTAATTTTGATGATGAAGGGGTTCCGGCCCAGAGAACAGTTTTGATTGAAAATGGTATTTTAAAGGGCTTTATGTATGATAGATTAACTGCAATGCAAACAGGAAAAAGCTCAACAGGAAATGGTAGAAGGGATACTTACAGGAATATCCCAATTGTTAGAATGCGAAACACATTTATTACTCCAGGTAAAGACAACCCTCATGATTTTATCAAAGATACTAAAAAGGGATTGTATGTTGTCAAAATGGGAGGCGGACAGGTTAACACAGTTAACGGAGATTTTATGTTTGAAATTATAGAAGGATATATGATAGAAAATGGAGAAATAACTTATCCAATTAAAGGGGCTGCTCTTATGGGAAATGGCCCTAAAGCCATGCAGGATGTTGAAGCCGTTGGATATGATATAGGCTGGGCTATAGGAACCTGCGGAAAAAACGGACAGGCAGCTCTAGTTGGTGATGCCCAACCAACAATAAAAATAAAATCACTTATAGTAGGAGGAAGTTCTTGAAAACCAAAGCAGTTTTCCTTGATAGAGATGGAGTGATTAATGAGGATTTTGGTTATGTCCACAAAATAGAAAATTTTCATATTTATCCTGAAGTTTTTCCGGCTTTAAAAAAATTACAGGAAGCAGGCTATAAACTGCTTATAGTAACAAACCAGTCTGGAATTGCAGTGGGATATTACACAGAAGAAGATTTTTTAAAACTTACAGAGCATATTCTAAAGGTTTTTGAAAATGAAGGAATAAAAATAGATAAGGTGTATTATTGTCCACACCATCCAGAAGGAATAATTCCTGAACTGGCAATAAAATGCGATTGCAGAAAACCGGAAAGCGGGATGATAAGACAGGGGATACAGGAATTTAATATAGACCCATCTGCTTCATTCCTTATAGGAGATAAAGAAAATGATATAAAAGCTGCACACAAAGAAGGTATAAAAGCTGCTCTTGTAAAAACAGGACAAGGAATGAAATATGTTGAAAACACAGAGGCAGATTATATAGGGGAAAATATACTTGATGTTGTAGAAAACTTTATTCTAAAAGAAGCTAAAGTTTAATATTCCTTCTGTCTTCTACTATCTCAACAAAATTTCCGTCTGGGTCTTGAATAAAAAAGTATAAAATCCCTGTTCTCCCTTTTTTTATTTCTATATCTTCCTGAATTATGCCTTTATCTAACAAATGCTTCTTTGCCTTATGTATATCAGGAACAGATAAAGCAAAATGTTTAACACCAATTCTTTTTAAGTCTTCCCATAGTTCAACTAATTCTTTGCCGATATGCTCTTTAAAACAAAAAAGCTCAAGTATAAATCCATTTAGATATAAATGCTTAATTTCCAGATTATCATCCTTGTAGCAAGCTATTTCTTTAAAACCAAGTATTGAGTAGAACTCCACGGCTTTCTCCATGTCTGAAACTGAAACAGCTACATGATGAATTCTAAACTCCATTACTGCTCCACAAATTTTGATAGTTTTTGTTTTCTATTTTCCAAAAATTTATTATAGTCTTTTATAAAAGCTAAAAATCTTTTTTGTAAAGTCTGCAAATCCGTTTCAAGTAATGTATCTAATTTTTTGCCTGTCAAAACTTTTATTAGGTTTTCTTTTTCCTCAGGTAGATATTTACCCATTATAGCTATCATATCTTCATCAGGAGGATAAATCTCTTCTATTTCCAGATAGGAAAAAGCAGGAAAAAATCTCCTTGAAGAAAATCCAAGTAAATAAGCTTTATAGGAGTTATCCGTTAATTTCTCAATATGAAATTGGGTATAAAATACTTTAAATTTGCCACTATTTCCACATACACCATAATAATCAGGCAGTTTTACAGCAAACGGAAAAGGCTCTTCGTCCTCAAAATTTAGCGGGGTTCTGGAACTGCCCCGATAGAAAATCTTTGTATCCTCTACCTCATTTACAACACCTATTCTCTTTATACAGCCTAATCTGTATGTTGAGTATCTTGTGTTTCCAATTCTTTTTGCCAGTAGATACAAAGCCCCGTGAAAATAAACAATTTTTAACGGAATAATATCCTTTGTTTTATTTTTGTATCTGATTTTTATAACCCGCTTTTTAAGGATGTCCTCAATAAGTGTGTCCACAAGTTGAAAATCATAAGGATAATTTCCTGTGTGTAGCAATGGTATATTTGTAAAGGCATTATTCAGAATAAATTCCTTTTCTTCGGAAATTTTTTCTCCGGCTTTCCTGAGAATATTTTTTATTACATTTTGATACTCAAATTTTTTGTATTCTTCAGGGGTAAAAGTAAGTGAAAGAAGCAGGGCATCTTTCTCTTTATCACTGAGGGAAATAATATTTGTAAACATCCTTTCATTTATTTTCCATCTGTTTGACCTTCCTGAAATCTGTTTTTCTATATAATCCCTTGTGTGTAGATGATTTAGGTAGTTATTCAGCTTCCTTCTTTTGTTTTCATAATTTCCCTGTAAAATACCCAGATTACTCAGAAAATCCCGTATCTGTTTAGTTTCAACCCACTCCCCTTTATCAAGAAGAAACTTTATTATCTCTATATAAGCCCTTAAAAACTCAGCATCATTCCTTGTCATTCTTTCCTGAGTATAAACTAAAATCTCTATGGGAAAAATTATTTCACATTTATCTTTTATATTAAAGTCAGAAAAAGGGTAAAGCATCCGTTAATTAAGATAGAGGAATAAAAAACCTCTGGAGGTAAAGCCTTTATGCAAAAAAGCTTCCTTAAACAATTTTTGCTCAGCCTTGATGATGAGTCCCTTGAGTATCTTACTACTGTTCTTGTTGATTTGAGCGAGTATGGATGGACAATATTTGATTCTACCAAAGTAATGTCCCACCTCTTTTCTGATATCAACGTTACAATGTCTGCCATTGATGAAATTATTGCCTTAAACAACCCTAAATATGAAAATCTTTTCCGTGCATTGCTCAACTACTTTATTACAAAATTCAGCGAAGAAGACTTTGAACTGGTTTTTGATTATCTGATGGATAAATATTTTGAACTGGAAAAGAACAGATATGAAGTTGTTGATGTAATTCTTACACTGATTCATCTGGAAGAAAGCAATATCGTTATGTTTGAAGACCACTTCTATGAATTGGTTGAGGCGACTTATTCAGATAAAGAAACAAAAGTTCTTAGATACTATGAGTTTCTGAACTTTTATGCATCTTACGATGTTGTTGAAGCCAGAGAATTCCTTGAAAAACTCAAAGAAAAATATCCTGATGAAGACCTGCTTTATGAGATAGAGGGTCATATCGCAATGAATATTGTTGATAATGATTATAAGCTTGCTATGAAAGCATTCCAGAATGTCGCAGAATGGATTATATTTCGTGTATCTATGGATTACCCAAAAGATAATCTAAACTCAAATATGCTGTTTTTCCTTTCTGCCTATGCAGAACTTTTGATTAGTAGCAATGATATTGAAAAAGCCCAGAAGATTATAGATATTGCCTCTTCTATAATTGATACAGTTGCAAAAAATGAATTTGAAAATCTGAGGGATAATGATGCTTTTCAGGTGATGGTAAGTTATACAGAATATTTCCTTTATGTAAATATCCAGCTGCTTAAACACATTCAGTCTGAACTTTCTGATAAAGAAGCTTACGAAAAGTCTGTAAACAAACTAAAAGAAATTTCTCCGTTCCTGTATGACAAAATCCAAGATTACATTGACTTTGACGATGTGCTAAATTCAGCCTATTTTGAAACAGAAGAAAAATGATCTTTCTAGCCCCGAAAGGGGCTTTTAAAACAGCTTTCCTATTTTCCTAAATCCAAAGATATATAAAGCCACACTTAAAATTGTCAGCGCCACAAAATAGATACCCAAATCAATAGAAGAAATTCCCCTGAAAAATATGCTGATACTTCCTTCAATGTAATATCTAAGAGGTGAGAGATAAGAAAGATACTGGATTGCAGGATGCATTGAGTATATCGGTGTCCATGCACCGCTGAGAAAGATAATAGGCATCATAATAATTACAGACAGCTGTGCCACCTGAAGCATATTTTGTGCTACAGACGCAATAAAAAGTCCTATTCCGCTAACAGAAAGTAGATAAACAAATGTAAAAACAATAAAAACCCAGAAATTGCCATTCATAGGAACGTCAAATACACCGAACAAAATCAGACCAACGCTTAAAATAGTGCCAATCATTGTGATAACAATCTGAGAAAAACTTTTTGCAAGGATAATAAGTTTTGAATCAACAGGCATCAGTAGCATTATATCCCATGTTCCATTTTCTTTTTCCCTGACAAAAACAACAGCAGACAGGATAACACCCAGGAGTGTTAAATTTGATAAAAACTCTGCAAATGATATAAATTGCCGTGTATCTGCGTTTTGGTTAAAAATCTTATGAATTTTCAGCTCAACAGGAAATTTCAGTTGTGAAAAACTCATCACTATATTTTGTAAATAAGATAATGTTATAAAAGCCTGTGCTGCAGCTGTAGAATCCAGTAAAACATTAACCTGAGTTTTTCCATTTTTGTAAAGGGATTTTTCAAAATCAGGTTCAAATACCAGACCAACCATAATTTCTTTATCAAAGATGGCCTTACTTAGTTCTTCCTGAGATTCAAACTCAACAGGTGGCTTAAATTCTGGGCTGTGTAAATGGTTCAAGATTTTTTTAGAAATGACTCCCTGTGAGTAATCAACATATCCTATAGAGACATTTCTGGGCTTTACCTCAAACCCCTGTCCTGCAATATAAACGTCAATGGTAAATGAATAAAGCAAGACAATTACCAATCCCCAATTTCTCAAAAATGTTATTATTTCTTTTGCAAAAATACTCCAGAAAGCCTTCATCTTAGTTCCTTTTTCATTAAGATACTACCTGCTGTAAGCAAAGCTACTGCATATCCAATCATAATAAGGAAATAGATAATATTCTTAGCTGAGGAAAATCCCTGTCCAATAAGAAAGGAGTCATAAACAATATGGTTGTAATACATCACAGGAAATAAATGGGCTTCTATATAAGCTTCTCCTGTCATAGATGATATAGGCATAAGTATTCCTGAATATAAAAATCCCGGGATTACCGTGATAATTATTGTTGCAATTAAGGCAACTATCTGTGTTCTTGTTATAACCGAAACCAGCAGGCCAATAGCAACGCTTATCAGCACATAAATTTCTGAAGTTAGCCAGAATATAAAAAAACTGCCCTTAAATGGCACTTTAAACAGATAAGTAGCCCACAAAAACAGGATAAAAATATTTACAGAGTGAAGAAAAAATACAGGCAGTAACTTTGCAATCAAAAAATCCACTTTTCTAACAGGAGAAGAATAAAAATTAAAAATAGTGCCCATTTCTTTTTCTTTGACAATAAGCAATGCCGATAAAATAGCAGGTGCAACCAGTAAAATAATCCCAAGTAACCCGGGAACTATGGCATTCTCATCTCTCATAGATTGGTTAAACAAATTACGGTGATTTATTGTGATTAAATTTTTTACAGAAATATTTTTCAGATATGAAGAAGCAGCATTAAGTATCATTCCCTCAACATAACTTTGCATAGTAACTCCCCGTAGTGGGAAAGAAGCATCAATAAAGGCTGCTATTTCTGTTTTCTGGCCTTTTAGTAATCTTTTTTCAAATCCTTCAGGGATTATAATTAAGATATCAACTTTGCCCTGCTTCATTCTATCTAAGATTTTATCTTCCGGTTCATAGGAAACGGTAGTATCAAAATATTTAGAATGTTCAAATCTGGATATAAGTTGATAAGAAAGTTTGCTCCGGTCATAATCCAGAATAACTGTTCTTGAATGTGTCACTTCCATTCTGATGCCATAGCCAAACAGAAGCATAACCATCGTAGGAAAAAGATACACAAGAATGATGAACTTTGACCTGACCAGTTCTGTGATTTCTTTTAGAATATAAGCTTTTATAACTCCGGTATTTATCATCTCAATAAATAATCTATAATTATTTTTCTGCAAAATAAATATTGAAAACTACTTTTCAGTGAATATTTTTCTAAATAAAAAAGTCCAAGAGGGAAAAATGGAAAAGATAAAAAGCCTGATAAATCTTGAGGAGATAGAGCCTGAGGCATTAAAACAGATACATGATGTGGCTTCTCTGGATATTGTAAAAAAATTGGCAATTATGCCTGATGTCCATGCCGGATATGACCTTTGCATAGGCGGTGTTGCACTGGTTGACGGACATATATCTCCCTCGTTTGTCGGATATGATATCGGTTGTGGAATGTGTTTTGTTGACACAGGGATAAAAACCGAGGAGATTTTTAAAACCAAAAAAGACAGGGAAAAGGTAGCACAGGAGATATATAAGGAAATACCTGTCGGAAAAAATATCAGAAAAAAGCCCCTTGATTATACTCCATTCCGTTCAGCTTCAGGGGACAAAAATCTGAATAAAAAGGTAAATGACAAACTATTTCATTCACTTGGAACACTGGGAAGTGGTAATCATTTTATTGAGATAGGAGAAAATCTTGAGGGAAATGTATGCGTCACAATACACTCAGGTTCAAGAAATATAGGACATTCTATAGCTTCTTACTATATGAAAAAGGGTAGATTTTTATCTGTGGATAGTTTCTGGGGACAGGCTTATATTGAGGATATGAATTTTGCCCTTGAGTATGCCCTTGAAAACAGACTAACAATGATGAAAAAAATTCTTGGGATTTTAGGATTTACAGAAAAAGAGATTAAGAAACTGATAGACAAAAAGTTAATCAATGAAAACCATAACCATGCGGTTCTTACTGAAGAAGGAGTTCTTCACAGGAAAGGTGCAACCCCTGCAGAAAAAGGCCAATACGGAGTAATCCCTGCAAATATGAGAGATGGCGTTTATGTGACAGTGGGACTTGGTAATAAAGAGTTTTTATCCTCTGCTTCCCATGGTGCAGGTAGAGTATTATCCAGAAGGAAGGCAAAGGAAACAATAGACCTGAAAGAGTTCAAGAAAGTTATGGAACAGGCAGATATTGTAGCAAAAGTCAGCGAAAAAACCCTTGATGAAGCACCTTTTGCTTATAAAGACATTAACAAAGTAATTCAAGCACAAGACGGAGTTGTTATAAAAGTTGTTGATGTAGCTAAACCTTTAGTGAATATAAAGGGATAAAAAATAAAAATTTTTAAACTTTTAAGTTCTAAATTTTAATGGCTGATTGCTTTTTAATGATATTTTTTTGAAAAGTTATCTGTAATCCTTAGGATAAAATTCCAAGGTAAAAAGTCAATCCTAATTGGATGTGTTATATAGTTCCTGTTTGAGCAACCCATAATAAACAAAAAAGTTTCGGAAAAATTTGTGCCAAAATATATGAAAGAATTTGAAAATTTTGGATATTATGCGAATAATTTCTTTTTACAACAGAAAAAATATTTATGAAAATAAGATTAAGCTATGGATATATTTCTTAAAAAATACGTAGATGTGAACAGAAAAGTAGAAAAAAGAATAGGAGATACTGTAAAACTCAAACAGTATCCAAGAAAGGAAAAAATAATTGCTATTCACAAAGATATTCTTTCAAACGAATACATTTTAACTGACTATCAAGCTAAACATATCTTTAAAGACTTAGAAAGAAAAAAGAAAAAAGCTCGCTACAAAAGTGAATATATTTACGGCCTTCAAAATATTGGTTTAATTTTAAAAAAACCTGACCTAATTTCCATAGACAAGAGCAAAAAAGGTTCAATCTATTTCGTAAAAATACTGGATAATAAGGATGTGGCAGTTGTTGTTAATAGAGATATTCAAAACATAAGAACAATAATTGTAAATAGGGTTGATTATTTTAAAAAATCTGATAGATTTATTGTCAAGGAAATAAATAAAAATGATTAATCTAAAAATAGATAGAGAGGCTTTAGAACACGGAATAGTTAGCCTTTATACTGAAGATGATATTGAAATAAATGAAGATTTATCCAATGAAATTCTTTTAAAAACTCCCTGTTATGATTTGGCAGTATCAACTCAAGGTGAACTTGTAGAATTGGAATGTGATATTGAGGACTTGGAAAAAATAGATCCTTCTTTATTTGAAGGAATATATTCACTAAATGATAATTTCAAGCTATCTTTTAAAGAAGTCTTAGAAAAACTACCCTATGAAGTAGAAGTTGTTCCTACAGGGAATACGAATTTAGTAACACAAG